>JBEAQA010000022.1:0-5495 GCA_041164105.1 Bacteroidota bacterium
TGGTGCTGGGAAGCGGCTTGGCCGCGTTGGCCGGGCGTCAGGCCGGCTCCGACACGAAGCTGTTGCGCAGCGCGTAGTCGCCGCGAATCTCGTCGAACGTCGCCCGCAGGGTTTCGAGCGAATCCGAGGTGACCAACGTTTGGCGCAATTCCTTGAAATTCGGAAAATTCCGGAAGTAGTTGCCGTAATGTCGGCGCATCTCGGCGATGGCCAGCTTTTCGCCCTTCCATTCCACCGAAAGTTCAAGGTGGCGCTGGGCCGCGTTGGCGCGCTCGCTCAAGGTTGGCGGATCCAAGTGCTCGCCCGTGGCCATAAAGTGCTTGATCTCTTTGAAAATCCAGGGATAACCAATGGTTGCGCGGCCGATCATCACGCCGTCCACCCCGTAGCGGTCGCGCATCATCAGGGCCTTCTCGGGGCTGTCGATGTCGCCGTTGCCAAACACCGGAATGTTCATTCGGGGGTTGTTCTTGATGGCGCCGATCAGGGTCCAGTCGGCCTCGCCCTTGTACATCTGGCTGCGCGTGCGCCCGTGGATGCTGATGGCCTTGATTCCGATGTCCTGCAGGCGCTCTGCGACCTCAACCACGTTTTTGGTGCTGTCGTCCCAACCCAGGCGGGTTTTGACCGTCACGGGCTTGTCTACGGCGTCGACGATGGCCTTGGTAAGGCGCACCATTTTCGGAATATCCTGGAGCATACTCGCCCCCGCGCCCTTGCACACCACCTTTTTGACCGGACAGCCGTAGTTGATGTCAATAAGGTCCGGATTCGCCTGCGCGCAGATTTCGGCCGCCTCAATCATGCTTTCGAGTTCGGAACCAAAAATCTGGATGCCAATCGGCCGCTCGTACTCAAAAATATCCAGCTTGGCGCGCGATTTCACCGCGTCCCGAATCAGGCCTTCGCTCGAAATAAATTCGGTGTACATCAAATCCGCCCCGTTCTCTTTGCACAGCAGGCGGAACGGCGGATCGCTCACGTCCTCCATGGGCGCGAGCAGCAACGGAAAATCCGGCAGTTCGATGTCAGCGATTTTAACCACGGCGCAAAGGTACTTATTCCCGGCGGAGCGCCAGGCCTACGGCCAGCGCAGCCAGAATTCCCACCGGCACCCACCACGTGAAGGCCACGGCCGCATCAGCCGCATAGGACCCCGGCCCCTCGAGTTGGGTCTGGACGTAGGTGATTCCGTTGTGAATAAGGTGCGCCCCCATCGGAACCCACAGCCGGCCGCTCCGCTCGTAGAGGTAGGCCAGCACCAACCCCGCCACCGCCAAAAAGGGCAGGTGGAGCAGGTCAAAATGAAAGCCCGAAAAAATCACGGCCGACAGACCCACCGAAGCCAAAGCTCCGGCCCGGGCGCGCAGCATGCGCTGCAGGGCTCCGCGAAAAAACAACTCTTCGCCCGCTGCGGCTACCAGCACAAAGACCAGCACCGCCACCAGCTTGTCGCCCCAGTGCGGAAGCGCCAGCATGCGCTCCACCCACTGCGCCTGCAGCTCGTTCTGGGCCAGAGACGCCGCGGCCCAAGCTTGGCCCTGCAGCCATCCGTACCACGCGCTCGACAGCCACGTCAGGGCCGGCAGCAGGGCCGGAATCCAGCTCCAAGCCAAGACTGTCTGGGTGAGTCCCCAGGGGCGCTGGGGCAGCGAAGGCGTCGCAGGCTCGGAACGTGCCCACCGCTGCTGCAGCGCCAGGCCTGGAATCAGAAACAAGGCCAAAGAACCCAATCCCTGCTGGGCCAGCAAGGCTCGGGCCGCATTGAGCTCTTGGCGCAGAACCACTTCGGCCAGCGTCATGCCTTGGTAGCCCAAGAGGGCCATCACCGAGGCGCCCCCCAATCCCGACACGAAGAGCAGCGACAGCAGCACGGCCAGGCCCAAAAACAGCGAATCGGACTTGATGGTATTCATAGACCTCAAAAGTACGCGGCTTCGGGCCCGCCGACGGTGCCGACCGCAAATCCTACCGCAGGGACACAATAAAAAACCCGGCCCCTTTCGGGACCGGGTCAAACTAAAAACCCAAAACCTTAGTAGGCTTTGTAAAGCTCTTCGGGCGATGCCGCCGGGTTGGCAGAGTACGACAGCTTCAGGGCTTGCGCCTTGCGCAATTCCTGCTTGATGTCGCTCACCAGACCCATCTTGGCGTCCACGTCGGCCTTGATCGAAACAGTGAACTTCGAACGCTCGGCTTCGTTGATCGACTCGCGCTGAAGGATTACCCACTGCTGTACGTCGGCCACGCTTGCCAGCTGGTCAGCCAGCTGAATGCGGGGCTCGCTACCGAGTTCGGCGTTCTTCGGCGCACCCACGTAGATGTAGGTGGTCAAATCCTTGCGCTCGAGTTTTTGAATCTCGGTCGCCTGGGGCTTCTTCAACTTCACCAGCAACGTCACTTCACGCATCGTCGTGGTTACCATGAAGAAGAACAGCAGCATGAATACGATGTCGGGCAGTGATGCAGTCGACAACGGGGGCGTTTCCGCCTTTTTCTTCTTTTTAATCAGTGCCATTATCCTCCAACTTGAACAGGTTCTGCCTCCGAAATAAACTGCGGATAGACTTCGTTGACGGCCTCCTTATCGCTTTCGCTCAACGACTCGTAGTCGCGACCGAACTTGCGGTTGGCCAATTCATTGCGAAGCTCTGAGTAGGCTCCGAGCAACTCGTTACGGACCTTCACAAACATGCTGTAGCTGGTTCCGCGGTCGTTCTGCAGGGAAATCACGGCTTTTTTCGGATTGTCCGAAGAAGCTGGATCGCGCAGGCCGCGGCAGTCCTCGCAGCTGCCGTCGCCGTTGTTGTCGATGAACTCCTTGGTCAAGCGGCGCACATCTTCGAGGGTAGCGTACTCTTCTTCAATCAGGAGCTGGTCCTGGGCGTTGACGAGCACCACGAAGATGTTCTTCTCTTTAATGTCTTGTTCCTCGCTCTGCTCCTCAGTCCAGGGCGGAAGCTTCACCAGCAAGCCCTTGTCGACGTCCATCGTGGTCGTCACCAAGAAGAAGATCAACAGCAGGAAGGCGATGTCGGCCATCGAACCTGCGTTGATTTCGGGAACTGCGCGTTTTTTACTCGCCATAATTCCGTCTTACTTGCGCAAACGCGCCACCGATGAATAAAGCACTGCGCCCACGGCGAGTACAAACATGATGTAAAACGCATTCAAGCCCGCCGACACCCACCGCGAAGTGGATTCCGACGTGTTCTTGTACGACTCGTAGTCGGCTCCCGATGAAATCAGGTAGCTCACTAAAATCACCGCAACCAGGGCACCAACGCCAATGGCGGTGCCTTTGATTCCGGCGGGGTTGATCGCCATTCCAAGACCGGCACTGAAGAGCGCCAGACCGATGGTCACGATAAATAAAATCTCCGTGATGAGAATGGCCGATCCGGCGGCCCCATCAACCATGCCCTCACCTCCGAAGAAGATGAGCAAGGTGGGGATCAGGCCCACCACCCCCGCGAGGATGGCAGCGCCCATGCTGATCGTTCGAATATTCTTCATCGCGAATTACTTCTTCGTGTGTTCAGCAACGATGTCCAGGAACGAAATCGAAGCGTCTTCCATTTTGTTCACCAGGTTGTCGATCATAGCAATGATCAGGTTGTAGAAGATCTGAAGGATCATCGCGGCGATAAGACCAAATACCGTGGTCAAAAGGGCGATCTTAATACCTCCGGCAACCAGTGACGGGCTGATGTCGCCCGCAGCTTCAATGGCGTCGAAGGCCGAGATCATACCGATAACCGTACCCATGAACCCGAGCATCGGGGCCAGAGCGATGAAGAGCGAAATCCACGAAACGCCGCGCTCAAGCTTGCCGTTCTCAACCGAACCGAGGCTTACGATGGCCTTGTCGACCATGTCCATGCCTTCGTCCATCTTCTCAAGACCTTGGTAGAAAATAGAAGCTACCGGGCCGCGGGTGTTGCGGCACACCTCGAGGGCTGCAGACTTGCCGCCGCTCTTAAGGGCTGCTTCGATGTCGGCCAACAGCTTGTCGTTGTTGCTGTTCGAGAACGCGAGGTACAGGATGCGCTCGATGGCGATGGCCAGACCCAGGATCAGGGTCAAAAGAACCGGAGCCATGAAAATGGGATCACCCTCAATGAACTTCTCTTTGAGGACTTGCGTGAAGCTCTTTTCTTCTTCAACCGCCGGAACTGCTTCTTCAGCAGCCGCCGTGGCCGTAGTGTCCGCAGCTGCGGCGTTGGTGTCGGTGGCAGCTACTTGCTCGGTGGCAGCAGCTTCAGTAGCGTCCTGAGCCAGAACGGGTTGAGAGAAAAGAATCCCTGCAGCGAAGCACAGGGCGAGAACCTTTTTCATGGGTTTTTGCGAGGTTGGTTAAACAGTTGAAATAATGTCTTTAGGGAGCAAAAGTAGGGACTTCGACCCAAAGCCAAAATTATCGGAGCATTAAATTGTGAATTCCGCCGGAATTAGGCCTTGACCGCGGCGCGGTGCAGGACGTCCGGACTCAAATCGGGGGTTCGCAGGATGGCCTGTACGGCGTCGCGCGGGTGATCCACCACGGTCCAGAGGTCGAGGTGCTCGGGGTTCATGAATTCTTCGTCGACCATGCGGCGCATGAGGTTGAGCAGGTCGTCGTAAAATCCGTTTTGGTTGACAATCACCACTGGCTTGAGGTACTGCCCGAGGCGCTTGAGGGTGATGGCTTCGGCGAGTTCTTCGAGGGTTCCGCAGCCGCCGGGCAGGGCAATCAAACCCTCGGTGTCGGCCAGCAGGCCCGCTTTTCGCTCGGCCATGGTAGCGACAAAGGTGAAATCGGTCACCAGCGGGTGGTTCATCTCGATGTCCTTGAGGAATTGCGGCATCACGCCCGCCGCCCGACCGCCGCGCTGAATCACCTCGGTGGCTACGTGGCCCATGAGGCCGGTTTTTCCGCCGCCAAAGACGAGCACAGCTTGGGCATCCACCAGGGCTTGGGCCAACTCGGTGGCGCCGTCAACGTAGTCTTGGGCCACGCGGGCGGAACCCGCACAGTACACGGTCACGCGGGCCCCGCGGAGGTCGCGCGCACTCATTGGGCCTGGTTTTTAAGTTCGTCGATTCGCGGAATCAGGGCCTCGGCCTCCGCGCGCTTGAGGTCCGACGCTCGGCGGTCCGAGGTGGACAGCTTAAAGGATTCTTCGAGCAGGGATTGGTACTGCTCCGTCAAGCGGTCGAGCTCGGATTTTTTGCGAAAAAAGGAAAACATAGGGCAAAGGTAGGCCGCAGCCCCACCGCCCTAACGCCAGCGCGTTTTGATAAAGAGTCCGGCCACCGCGTTGGTCATCAAGCCCGCCACCGGAGCGAACACGGCACCTTGAACGGCGTAGCTCGTGAAGTTGAAGTAGGCCTCGGCCGCATCCTGGGTGGTCAAGTGGTGCTCGACGGCGTAGCGAATGAAGTCGTTGAAAAAGTTCGGGTTGATGTAGGTAAAGAAGAGGTACTGGACGCCCACGGACAAAATTCCGACTGTG
>JBEAQA010000023.1:0-3385 GCA_041164105.1 Bacteroidota bacterium
GCCAACGGCGACTGGAACACGCGCCTCTTTGCCAAGGAGCAGAGCTACAAATCCATGCTCAAAATTCTCGGTTACTAAGTTGTGCGGGCCCTCGGGGGCTCCGTACGTTTGTTCAGCAATCCTCTTAAATCCCTCTGCCATGTCCCGCGGACCCATTTCTCAATTCATCGAAAACCACTACAAGCACTTTAACGCAGCGGCCCTTGTGGACGCGGCCAAGGGCTACGAAGCGCACCTGACGGCGGGCGGAAAAATGATGGTTACCCTCGCGGGCGCCATGTCGACGGCGGAACTTGGCCGTTCGCTGGCCGAGATGATCCGCCAGGGCAAGGTGGACATCATCAGCTGCACCGGCGCCAACCTCGAAGAGGACCTGATGAACCTCGTGGCCCACAGCCACTACGAGCGCGTACCGCACTACCGCGACCTCACGCCGGCCGAAGAACGCGACCTGCTCGACCGCGGACTCAATCGTGTGACTGACACGTGCATCCCCGAAGAAGAAGCGTTCCGCAAGCTGCAGCACCACATCCACAAGGTGTGGTCGGCGGCCGAGGCCCAGGGCGAGCGCTACTTTCCGCACGAGTACATGTACCAGATGATCCGTCTGCCCGAATTTGCCGCCGAGTATGACGCGGCCGTGGACCCCGCCAATTCGTGGATGCTGGCCGCGGCCGAGCGCAACCTTCCGATTATTGTTCCGGGCTGGGAAGACAGCACCATGGGCAACATCTTCGCGAGCTACGTGATTAAGAACGAGCTCAAGGCGAGCACCATGAAGTCGGGTATTGAGTACATGGCCTGGCTGGCGGACTGGTACGTGGCCAACTGCCGCAACCCCAAGAATCCGACGGCGCCTTCGGTGGGCTTCTTCCAGATTGGGGGCGGAATCGCTGGGGACTTCCCCATTTGCGTGGTGCCGATGCTGTACCAAGACATGGAAATGGAGGACATTCCCTTCTGGGGCTACTTCTGCCAGATTTCGGATTCGACGACGTCGTACGGGTCGTACAGCGGCGCGGTTCCGAACGAAAAAATCACTTGGGGAAAGCTGGATATCGACACGCCAAAATTTATTGTGGAGTCCGATGCTACAATCGTTGCTCCGCTTATGTTTGCGTGGATACTCAAATGGTGACAACCCCCCATGGAAAAGCGACGCATTATCGTTGACTACAAGAATATTACCTCGGAACAGCTCGCGCTGATTACCGACCGTTACCCCGAAGGTTTTGCGCCCGAGGACATGATTTCGTTCAAAAATTCCAAGGGAGAGACCGTTCGCGCGGTGCCTTTGGAGACCGAGGACACCAAATATTTGTTTAAAGTGTCCATTGAAATGGAGCGCCGCATGGAGGCCTTCATGGACGAGGACGACGATTCTGACGGCGCTTCGGACGAGGATGCCGCGCCCGACGAGGACGTGGCTGAGGACCTCGACGACTAAGCCTTCGGTTCCCGATAGTTTTTGCGGACGTAGCTACCGTGCCGCGCCGCGACCCGCCCCGACCACATGAGTTGGGCGAGCTGCGCCAGTACCGCTTCGGTACTGAGCCCGGTGTGCTTTTGGATTTGGTCGACGCGCCGGGGCACGTCGAGGTGGTCGAGCACGGCCGTGGCTGCCGCGCCCAGGCCGCTCCGGTTGGTCGTCGTCGCCACCGCATCCCAGTTTAGGGCGTCCAAGACTTGCTGGGGGTGCAGCGCGAGCTGGGCAATTTGGTCCGCCACCAAGCTCAGGCAGCCCTGGCTGTGGACGTCGCTGAGCCGACCGGGCAGGGCAAAGACGCTGCGGTCGTAGCCGTGGGCGAGCCGGGCGGTGATCGATGCCCCGCTCTTCATCGAAGCCTCGACGACCAGGACGGCGTCGCACAATCCGGCAATGATGCGGTTTCGGCGCGGAAAAAACTCGGGCCGCGGCGGCGTCCCGAACGGCCATTCCGAGATCCATGCGCCCCCATCCGACAGGATGCGTTCGGCCAATCGGCCGTTGCGGCTGGGGTGGGCCGTTTCAAGGCCGTGCGCCAGGACCGCCCAGGTCGTCAATCCCGAGCGCAGGGCTTCTTCGTGGGCCGCGGCATCGATGCCCAGGGCCAGACCCGACACCACACAGGGCTGGCCTAGGGCGAGTTCGTGCACCCAGTATTCGGCGAGCAGTAAGCCGTCGGTGCTGGGTCCGCGGGTTCCGACGACCCCGAGCGTTCGCGGCGGATCGTACATCCTTCCTTTGACGTACAGCACTTTGGGCGGGTCCGGAATTTCGGCCAAGCGCTGGGGGTAGTCCGCCTCGCCCAGCAGCAGCGTCCGCACGCCGTGGGCCTCGTGCTGCTCGTGGGCTCGTTCGAGTTCATAGAGTTGCTGCCGTACGGTCTTTGCCCAGGGTCCCGGAATTCGGGCAGAGGCAGCTTCAAATTCCGCCCAATGGGGCGCTAGCTGCCGCAGCCAAGTCAGTTTTTGTTTGGTGCTTCGCTCCAAGTAGTCCAGGGCGAGCTGGTAGTGCTGTTCGGTATTCATGGCCGCAAAGTGCGACCTGAATTTTGCGGCAGTCGGTATCCAACGTAAGCAAGCGTTTAGTACATTTGCCGTCCACTTGGGGGTATAGCTCAGCTGGCTAGAGCGCTTGCATGGCATGCAAGAGGTCGTCGGTTCGACTCCGACTATCTCCACAAGGAACAAAAAACCCCGCCGGAAACGGCGGGGTTTTTATTTTGAACCTAGTTCTTCGGCCCCAAGCGCTTGGACTGAAAGCGCACCAAGTGCTCGTGGGCGTGTTCGTGGACGTTGTCCAAAAAGGCTTGGGCTTGCGGGCTGAGTTTTTTGCCTTCGGGCCAAATGAAGGACCACTGGCTGCGAATGGGCAGACCCCGCATAGGTTGAATGTACATGCGGCCCAGCTCAAGGTCCGAAAGAATGCTCACCCGGGGCATGATGGAATAGCCCAAACCTGCTTTAACCGACTGCTTGATGGCTTCGTTCGAGGTGAGCTCCAAGCTGCGCTTCACCGTGATGCCGTGCTGCTGCAGGTAGCGCTCCATCATTTGGCGCGTGGCGGAACCCGGTTCCCGGAAGAGGAGGGGCACGGTACCCAGACGGTCCGGCGCCCAGATTTCGCCCGAAGTGGGGGGTTTGGCGCCCACCAGGACGAACTCGTTTTCCATGAGGACGTACTCTTCAAGTCGGATGTCGGGCTTGAGCGAAATCAGCGCCAAGTCAATTTCGTTGTTGGTGAGCTCGCTTAAAACTTGAGCTTTGTTTGAAACGTTTAAGCTGATTTCTACGGACGGGTGGGCCTTGACGTAGGGGGCCAGCAGGTAGGGCGCGATGTACTTGCCCGTCGACACGGTACTGATCTTGAGCGAGCCCGTAATCTCGCCCTGGTACACCGCCA
>JBEAQA010000024.1:0-4814 GCA_041164105.1 Bacteroidota bacterium
ACGTTCTTGGCCTGAAGGGCGCGGTCGACGGTCGCGGTAAAGGCCTCAAGGTCCGCGGGAACCTCATCAAAGGCCACAAACCATTCGTGGTACGGAAGGCCCCCTTCGGCCGGGTTGACCTGCGGGGCGACGGTGAATTCGCGGACTTGGCCACCGTGGGCTTTGACGGCCTGCTCCAGGGCGTGCTCGACTTCGGAACCGATGACGTGCTCGCCAAAAGCCGAGATAAAGTGCTTGATGCGGCCGGTCACGCGGATGCGGTAGGGCGCCGTGGACACGAACTCCACCGTGTCGCCGATGCTGTAGCCCCAAAGTCCGGCATTGGTGTGCATGATCAGCGCGTAGTTGACGCCCGGCTGCACTTCGGCCAGACTGAGCCGCGGAGGATTTTCGTCAAAGAAGCGGTCGGCCGGCACAAACTCGTAGTACATGCCGTTGTTCAGCAGCAGCAGCAAGTCTTGGCTGTCGGGCTGGTCCTGGTAGGCGATGAAGCCTTCGGACGCCGGGTAGGTCTGCACGATGGGCACTTTGCGGCCAAAGAGCTCTTCGAATCGGGCGCGGTAGGGCTCAAAGGCCACGCCGCCCGTGACAAAGAGGTCGAGCGTCGGGAACACCTCGCCGATGCTGGACTTGCCGCTCACCTCGAGCAGGCGTTCAAAGTACATCTGCACCCAGGGCGGAATTCCTGAAATAATGGACATCGGTGCGTTCACCGTTTCGCGCACGATGGCTTCGACCTTGTCTTCCCAATCTTCGATGCAGTTGGTTTCCCACGTCGGCTTGCGGTTTTTCTGCAGGTAGGCCGGAACGAAGTGCGCGGTAATTCCGCTCAAGCGGCCGGTGGGCACGCCGTTTTTGTCTTCGAGGACGGGACTGCCCTGCAAAAAGATCATGTTGCCGTTGACCATGCGGCTCTGGCCCGTAGCGTGCATGTGGGCAAAGAGGGCGTTTCGCGCCGACGCAATGTGGTAGGGCACCGATTCTTTGGTCAGCGGAATGTACTTGGCCCCCGAGGTCGTGCCGCTCGTCTTGGCAAAGTAGGTCGGCCGGCCGGGCCACAGCACGTCGGATTCTCCGGCAACGACGCGGTCGATGTAGGGGCGGAGCGCTTCGTAGTCGCGCACCGGTACGGCCTGAACAAGGTCCTGGTGGCTGCGCACGTCGGCAAAGCGGTGGTCGCGGCCAAACGCGGTTTGGCCGGCGCGCTGCATGAGGTGCTCGAGCGTGCGCTGCTGGGTTTCAAAGGGCTTGGTGGCCCACGCGCGGGTTTGACGGTCTACTATAGCGGCCCACTGGACGGCGGCAAATTCTTTGATCGTTTTCATGCGGAATTACTTGCGGTATCCGAGCTCTTGGGCGGCGCTTACGGGGCGGCCGTGAATCCAGAGCTCTATTTTAAATGGTATGGGGTTTTCGGGGTCCTCTTCGAGCAAGCGGCCCACGGCATCGCCGCGCTTGACGCGGCTTCCGGGACGTGCACTAATGCGGCTCAGCCCCACGTAGCGGCTGATGCGGTCGTCCGAATGGTGCAGTGTCAAGGTATAGCCCAACGACGCGGTTCCGTCCACAGCCAGCACGGTGCCGTCGTCCACCGCCACCACGTCCGAGGGGCGCACGGCGTCAATCTCAAGTCCATATCGGCCTTGCGCCGGGTTGGCCGTGCGCAGCACGAGCCCAGCCACAGGCTGCAGCATTTCGCCCTCGCTTGCCAGTTCGGCTTGGCTCTCGCGGGCTTCGACCTCTTGGCGGAGCTTGCGCTCGCGCTCGCTGGCCTTCAAGCGTTCGGCGGACCATCCCGGCGGCGGCGTAGCGGCGCTGGTCAGGGTGTCGGGCGGAAGGCTTCCGTCCACCATAAACTGGATGTGCTGAATAAATTTCTCTTGGTAGGCCACCAAGTCGACCAGCGAATCGGTCACCTCATTGAGCTTGATGGCTTCGCGCCGAAGTGCAGTGCTGGAATACCCCGGAATGTACTCGCGCAGCGGGGTGTAGGCGATTAAAAAGGTAGTCGATACGATTAAAAAGAGCACCGCGCTGCCCACCGACAAGAAGACGTTTCGGCGGTTGAGTACCATCGAAAAGCGCTCTTCAAACGTGGATTCGTCCAGCAGCACCAAGCGGTAGCGGTGGCGCCACTTGGCGAGCCAATGCTGGGCAAGTTCTTTGCGGGATCGGCGCTTGGGGGTCTTCACAAATTCAAAGGTAGCAGAATCTGTACCGCGCTGCCGAAGGGAACGCCCTAACTTTGGACTTTCTGCGTTAATCCATCCATGCGTTCGTCGTTGCTGATCCGATCCCTTGCTCTGGGAGGCCTCGTTGCGGCCGCGGCCCTCGCGGGCTGCAGCCGAGAGAAGGACCGTTGGCTCAACCGGCGCTACCACGAAACCACCGCGCGCTTTAACCCGCTGTACAACGGGCAAGTGGCCTACCGCGAGGCACTGGATGCTCTGCGCACGGCGCACCAAGACGAGTTTACGCAGCTGATTCCCGTCGACGATTGGACGCGGGCCAAGAACGGAACTCCGGCCGAAATCAAGGCCAAGCGGGCGGTGGAAAAATCCGCCAAGGCCATTCAAGGCCACAGCATGGTATTCAAAGGCAAGCAGGCTAATCCGGCGGTGTTTGATGCCTATCTGCTGATGGCCCGAGCCCAAATCCTCTTGGGCTTGGACGCCCCCGCTTCCGAGGCCTTGAGTACCGTGGCCCGGCTGAGCGAAAAACCCGAACAGCGCATCGAGGCGGAATTGGAACGCGCCGAACTGCTCGCCCGACAGGGCAACAGCGCCCTGGCCGAGCCGCTGATGTTTGAGTTGGAGCGCCAGGGGATTCCCAAAAAATGGCAGTACCAGCTCGACCGGATTCGGGGCCGTATGGCGCTTGCCGACCAGGACTGGATTGCCGCAGCGGAAGCGTTTGGCCGGGCAGCCACCAAGGCGCCCCGCGCCGCCGAACGAGCCCGCTACGCCTTTTTGGCGGGCCAACTGTACGAAAAGGCCCTCGAGCCCGAGCGGGCACGGCGCATGTACGAGGCCTGCCTCAAGGCGCAGCCCGCCAACTACGCGATGCTGCTCGAGGCCCAGCTGCGCCGAAGCATGAACGGCAGCGGGGTCAACCCCACGAAGCTGTACCGAGAGCTGCAGGGCTTGCTTCGCGAACCCAAGAACGCGGACTTTGCCGACCGGATTTATTTTTCGCTGGGCGATCTGGCGCTTCAGTGGGACGACCGCGACGCCGCCTACGGGTATTTTCAGCGGTCCTATTCCGCCGGACAGCCCGAGCGCCCCTTAGTGCAGGGATTGGCCTACGCCCGCCACGGTGCTTTGGCCCTCGAGCGCCGCGCCTACGCCCGGGCCCAGGTTGATTTTGACTCGGCCGCGGTGCTGCTCCCCAAGACGTACGCAGGCCGCGACGGGTTTGTGAAAAAGGCCCAGACCCTGTCGGTGCTGGTCGATGCGCTCGAGCGCGCTCAGTTGGGCGATTCGCTCGTGGCGTTGTCGACGAAGGATCCGGCCGTGCTTCGTCGGATGTTTGCGAAGTACGTCGAGGATTTGCGGGCCGAAGACGAAGCCGCGGCCGAGCGGGCCCGCCGGGAAGAGCAGTTGGCGGAGCTCCGCGCGGCCAGCGCGGAATTGGATGCCGCGGCGCCCGCCGCCGGCGCCTCCGCGTCCGGCGGTTGGGCGGTGTACGCCCCGGCGCTGCGCGCCAAGGGCGCCGCCGCATTCCGCCAGCGATTTGGCGAACGCCCCAACGTCGACAACTGGCGGCTGCGGTCCAAATCCAACCAATGGTTTGCAGCGGCGAACGCCGAGGCGAATTCCGGGGACGGGAACGGTGCCGAAGGGGCCGAGGGCTCGAAAAACGGGGCAACCCAGGGAACGGGCGACCGCCCAGCTTCGGGCTTGGACCCGCGCTACGACGTCGAAGCGTACCTCGCGCAGATTCCACGGGAAGCCACTGAGCGCGACAGCGTTCAGCTTGCGGCGTGCGCGGCGTGGGCAGAAGTTGCGGCGGCCTACCGCGACGGCATGCAGGACCCCCAAGAGGCCATAGCGGCGTACCGGCGAGCGGTGCTTCGGGGCGGGGCGCATCCGGACGCTCCGCGCTGGCTGTACGGGATTTACCGACTGCACCTGCGCCAAGATGAAAAAATCCAGGCCGAGTCCGCCAAAAAAGAACTGCTGGAGCGCTACCCGGACAGCGAGGCGGCCCAGCTTATACAGGGAAAAGTTCCGCCCGCACCCACCGTAGGCGACCGGACTTCACCGGAATTCCGCGCCCTCTACGCCGCGGTAAACCAGCGCGCCTGGAAGGACGCCCGCAAAATTTTTACGACGCACACCTGGACTGCGGAGGAACGCCCCCAAGCCGAATTTTTGAACGCCCTGATCGCGGGCGGCCTGGGCGGACGCACGGCACTCGTGGACGCCCTTCGGGCCGTCATGGCGGCCTACCCCAATACGCCGCAAGCGGCCGCGGCCCAAACCTACTTGACGGCGCTGGCGTCGGGCGACGACGGCGAGGACTTGGGTACGGACAATGGCCCGTTCACGGTGGCGCCCGCGGCACCCCACCAGCTGTTGGTGCTGTTTCCGACAGGATTTGATGCGAACGCTGCGCGCAACGCGCTGGCGCGGATCCACACTTCCGATTTTGCGGGTAAGGCCCTGGGCGTGCGCACGCTTCCGTGGGACGAAGACACGCAATTGATTTTGATCGACGGGTTTGCGTCGGCGGCCGAAGCGTTGGCCTACCGAGAGAAGGTTCGGGTGCACCCGGAGCTCCGCACCAAAATTCCGATTGATCGGACGCGGTAC
>JBEAQA010000025.1:0-8903 GCA_041164105.1 Bacteroidota bacterium
GGGTCTACGGTATGGACCGCCTTGAGCAGGTCTACCTCAAGGCGCTTCTTTTGCGCCAGGGCCGCGCTGTCGCTGACCACGTCGAGCTCGACCTCCTGGCCAAAGATTTGTACGTTTTTGAGGTGGCCCGATTCCACCAGGCGGCCGTTTCCGCTGGCGTTGGCCACTCCCTGAAGCGCTTCAAGCACTGCTGATTTCGTCATAACCGCAAAGGTAGCACCTGCGGCTCCGCGCCGAAGGTGATATTAGTCAATAGGGGTAAGTTCGGCGGGCAGCTTTTTGTTCGCCAACTGACCGCAGGCCGCGTCAATGTCCTTGCCGCGCGAACGGCGGACTTTGGCGACCACGCCCACCCGGGCCAAGCCGTCGACATAGGCCTGCAGCGCTTCGGGCGACGCCTGGCGAAAGCGCTCGTCGCCAATCGCGTTGTACTCGATTAGGTTAACCTTGCACGGAACCCGCTTGGCGAGCTCCACCAGCGCCCGCACGTCCTCGGGCTGGTCGTTGACATCGCGCCAGACAACGTACTCAAAGGTGACCTTGCGCTTGGTAACCGCGTACCAGTACTCGAGGCTCGAACGAAGTTCGGCAATGGGCGCCACGTCGTTCACCGGCATGATTTGCGCCCGAACTACGTCGCGCGCCGAGTGCAGCGACACGGCGAGGTTGAACTTTACACCGTCGTCGGCTAGCTTTCGAATCATCTTGGGCAGGCCCACCGTGCTGAGCGTAATGCGCTTGGGCGAAAGGCCCAGTCCCTTGGGCGACGTGATGCGGTCAATGGCCTCGAGCGTGTTTTTATAGTTCATCAGCGGCTCACCCATGCCCATAAACACAATATTGGTCAGCGGGCGGCCGAACTCGCTTTGCCCCTGCTCGTGGATGGCCCGCACCTGGTCGTAGATTTCGTCGGGCTCGAGGTTGCGCATGCGCTTGAGGCGGGCCGTCGCGCAGAACGCACAGCCCATGGCGCAGCCCACTTGGCTGGACACGCAGGCCGTGATGCGCTTTTCGGTCGGAATCAGCACGCTCTCCACCACCAGCCCGTCGTGCAGGCGCACGGCGTTCTTCATCGTGCCGTCGCTGGAACGCTGCACCGACTCGATGCGCTGCGGGCGAAATTCAAAAGCCTCAGTCAGCTTAGCCCGCAATTCTTTCGGCAGGTTTGACATGGCGTCAAAACTCTGCGCCCCCTTGGACCAAAGCCAGTCGTAGACCTGGTCAGCCCGGTAGGCGGGCTCGCCCCAGGCCGCGAACTGCGCGCGCACCTCGTCGCG
The DNA here is from genome assembly GCA_041164105.1 of Bacteroidota bacterium. Taxonomy (GTDB): domain Bacteria; phylum Bacteroidota; class Bacteroidia; order Flavobacteriales; family Schleiferiaceae; genus TMED14. The sequence goes on from JBEAQA010000025.1 coordinate 1,278, forward strand.
CCGAAGGCTCCGAAAGTCGGGCTTTTCAGCCATTAGTTGCGTTCGGGGCTAAGGCTCATGAACACCCACTTGCCGCGCTTGAACCCGGGAACTACCGCCTCACCCGGCAAACCGAGGTACGACCGTCCGCGGCGCGGAATCAGAACCGCCTTCTCTTTGCGGTTTTCGATGATGGGAGCGTAGTCCAGCGTGCCGTCGGGCTTCAGGGTCACCTGCACGAGGGCGGCACGGTTGGGCTTGTTCATCTTGCGGGGCGCTTGGCCGTTCGCCCAGCGCTTGTCGTTGCCCTTGGTGTCGTTGAACAAAAACTTAAAGTTCTCGCCGTCGCGCACCAGAAGGAATCCCGAGTAGGTTCCGTTGTCGTTCACCGAATACTGCTGCTTCGGGATCACCGTCACGCGCTCAATTCCGCCCTCGGCGTCGACCATCATCGCCCAAATGTTGTCGTAGTAGTAGTGGTAGGTGGTCACCGTACCGTTGCGCGTTTGGGTAGTCACCACGACCATGTCGTAGTCCTCCATGAGCACCAAGCTGCCGCCGCCTTCGCGCGGAACCATTCCGCGGAACACGTAGGACTCGTTGGCAAAACCCTTGCGGCGGGCCCGGGCCGAACCGTCGCGGCGACCGTTGTTCAGGTAATCAAAGTCGCGCAGGTTCTTGAAGTCCGACGAGGTTTGCTCGAGCGTCTTTTGGTCGAGGGTCAGGTAAAACATTCCGCTCGTCGTGCCGTAGCGCTTGTCGGAGTACATGCCGCTGATGGCCACCTTGCCCGTGATTTGGTCGGTTTCCACACCGATTCCGCCCACGACAAACTTGTCCTTCAAGCCCAGGTCGACCTCTTGAAACAGCTCGTCGCTGGGGTCCGCGTGGAGCAGAAAGAATTCCTGGTTCGGGCCGAACATCGTGATTTTCTCTTTTTTGTCGCGGGCCGGACGGCGCGCTGCAAGCAAGTAGATGTCGCCGTTGATGGCGTAGTCCACGTCGATCAACGACACGTCGCGCAGCGCGTGGTCCAAGCGCACCGAGGCGCCACCTACCGGGTTGCCCTCGCGGTCCAAGCGCTTCACCTCGACCTGGAGGTCCTCCTTGCGGTCTTCGGCCGGAAAGCTGACCACCGCAAAACTCGTCGCGTGGTAGTTCCAGCTCACCTCAAATCGGCCCATGTAGCGGCGCTTGGCGGTGATGCGGTCGAGTTCAATAAAGTCCGAAACGTTGCCGTCGGCATCAATGGTGCGCAGCAGCACGTAGCGCACGTCGTCGGCCTTCGAGTAGGCCTGATAAAACACGTAGGTCGTCGGCCCAAAGGTCTGCATGCTGTGAAAGCTCAGCGGGGCGTCGCGGTACTTGTCGATCACCTCTTCGACCTGCCAGACCTGCTCCATGGATTGGCGGTCGTAGCGGGCATAGAAGTACTTGGCCTTGCGCAGCAGCGAGCGCGACGTACTTCCGTAGGTCATAAAGTTGGCGGAATCCAAACTCGTAATGTAGTCGAGCTGAATTTCGCGGTTTTTAAATCCGCGGCTCCAGCGGAACTCGATGGATTCCGGGGTTTGCGCGTGGACGGATGTGGCCGTCAGCACGGCCGCCACGAGGTACAGGGCGATTTGCTTCATAGTTCAAAGGTACGCCACAGCAAATGGCAAGAATTTTGCCGAATTCGCCGTGATTATCTTTAGACCATGAAATTCAAGTTCCTCTTTTGGGCCCTCGCGACGGCGGTTGCCGTCGAAAGTTCCGCCCAGGTAACCGTCAAGCGCTACACCCCCGACAGCGGGACGACGACGAGCCGCTCCAGTACAGAGCGCCAGCGCCAGCGCCGTCTGGACCGCTACCCCACGGCCTTAAAGTTCAACTTGGCGCCGTTTTTCGCCGGCCACTACCCGTTCTCGGTGGAGCAGCGCCTCAGCCCCTACTTCACCGTCGAGGGCGGAATCGGCCTCACCCTCAACAACAACCTGGACGCCTTCGTGAGCGAGGCCATTTTGTGGGATTACAATGCGTTTTACACGGCCGACAGCCGGGTTCGCCCGGGCTCGAGCCAGATGCTGAACATCAAGGTTTTTCCGGGCGGCGATTCGTACGACGACGGATTTTACTTCGGCGCCTTCATTCAAAACCGCCGATACAACAAGCTGTTTACGGGCGAAACCCAAAACTTCGTCAGCTTCAAGCAGAATTTCGACCAGGGCTTGATGATCGGAACCCACTTTCGCTCGAGCGACCGCTTTTTGGTGGACTTGAGTATGGGCCTTTCGAACCGCTTCGTGAACTACCCCGTGGTAGTGGAAAACTACCTCATTGACCCCAATACCGGCCAAGAGCTGTACGTGGCCGCCCTGGACGAAACGCAGGACGGTAGCTACCAGAACATCGGGTTCTTTTTAGGCCTCAAGGTGGGGTACTTGGTGGGCAGCGGCCGCTAAACCCCTAGCCCCGGCACCAAACAAAAGGCCGACCCTCGCGGGCCGGCCTTTTTTGCGAATCAACGTTCCGCCCTAGACAAAGAGCAGGGCGTCGCCGTAGCTCAGGAAGCGGTAGCCTTCCTTCACCGCGGTGTTGTAGACGTCCATCGTGAGCTCGTAGCCCGCGAAGGCCGCGGTCAGCATGAGCATGGTCGACTGCGGCGCGTGGAAGTTGGTAATCAAGCCGTTGGCGACCAAGAACTCGTGGGGCGGGAAGATGAACTTCGAGGTCCAGCCGTTGCCCGACTTGATGCGGTGGTCGGTGATGGTCGAGGATTCCAGGGAACGAATTACGCTGGTTCCGACGGCGCAGACCTTGCGCTTCTCGGCCTTGGCCTGGTTGACGCGCTCGGCGGTCTCGGGGTAAATCCAGTATTGCTCAGACTCCATCTTGTGCTTGCTCAGGTCCTCCACCTCGACTTGGCGGAAGGTTCCGAGGCCCACGTGCATGGTCATTTCGACGGTATCGATGCCTTTGATTTCGAGCTTCTTCATCAAGTTTTTGCTGAAGTGCAGCGAAGCCACCGGGGCCGCCACTGCACCCTCGACCTTGGCGAAAATGCTCTGGTAGCGCTCCTCGTCCTCAGCCTCGAGGGGGCGGGTAATGTACTTGGGCAGCGGCGTTTCGCCCATTTCCTTCAATTTCTGGCGGAATTCTTCGTAGCTGCCGTCAAAAAGAAAGCGCAGGGTGCGGCCGCGCGAGGTCGTGTTGTCGATGACCTCAGCCACCAGGCTGTCGTCGTCGCCGAAGTACAGCTTGTTGCCAATGCGGATTTTGCGGGCCGGATCCACCAGCACGTCCCAAAGGCGGCTCTCGGCATTGAGTTCGCGGAGCAGGAACACCTCAATCAGGGCGCCCGTTTTTTCTTTGTTGCCCCACATGCGGGCCGGGAACACCTTGGTGTTGTTGATCACCAGCAGGTCGCGCGGGTCAAAAAAGTTGGCCAGGTCGCGGAAGTAGTGGTGCTCGATCACTCCCGATTCCCGGTTGACCACCATCAAGCGGGCGTCGTCGCGAAAGTCAACGGGGTGCTGCGCGATTTGCGCTTCAGGCAATTCGTAGCCAAAGTGGGAGAGCTTCATTTTCATAGGGGGCAAAGGTACCCTTTTGAACTAGGCCTTGTCAAGTGTGAACCGCAATTGGCCCTTTGGTGTTAGATTTAGACTATGGGACTGGATTTAGAACGAACCCTACTTCGCCGCGCTGCGGGCACGGGCGAAGCATGGGCCGCCTGGCTGAACGCCGACACCGACCAACGCACCAAGCTGGCGGAACCCTTTGAGCGCGAAGGGCGCCTTCCGCTCGAGGCCATGCACCGCGACCGCATCGTCCACGAAGACCACCTTGAGGAGCTGTGCGTAACCTACCGCCTTCGCTTTCTGGACGCCAACCACTTTGCCGGGACCATTCCGTACGAAGCCGTAGCGGCAATGGAGCGCCTTGATGCCGCCGCAGGCCAGCGCCTCAACGGTTACAAAATCGTGGCTCCGGCCGCGCTCTTTCGCCTCGCCTACCAGGACAAGGACCCCATGCTCTTGCTGGAACTGGGCGGCGGCTACTACTACCTCGTGCACAAGTGGGGCGGCGAAGTCAATCCCCTGCGCCGGCTCATGATGTACCCGCTTCAGTCGTTTAAAACGTTGCTCACCAGCGTACTGGTGTTCTGCGGGCTGGTCGCCCTGCTTATTCCGGAATCCGTGCTCGGCGAGCATTCCGGATTCGTCCGCGGAATTTTCTTTTTTTACCTGCTTTTTGCTACGTCGGCGATGACGGCCTTGTACGGGTTTTCGCGAGCGAAGAACTTCAGCACCAACCTTTGGCGCTCGCGCTACGACGACTGAATCGCGGCTAAGACGGCGTCGACCGAATGCATTTCGGTGAACGGCGCGACCTCCGTTCGGCGGAGCTGGGTCAGGTAGGCCCCGCAACCCAAATAATCGCCCAAGTCGCGCGCTAGGGACCGGATGTAGGTACCCTTGCCGCAGCGAATGCGCAGCTGCCAGTGCGCGGCATCCAGCGCCTCAAATTCCAGCGATTCAATCGCGACAGGTCGGGCCGAAAGTTCGGCGGTTTTTCCGGAACGGGCCAGGTCGTAGGCCCGGGCTCCGTCCACCTTGACCGCACTGAACAAGGGCGGAACTTGCTGCACCACCCCCGTGAATTGGGCGCGGAGTTCCGCCTCAAGCTCGGCGGTCAGTTCAGGTACTGGAACACCCGTAGGTTTTTCGGGTGTTTCGGCGTCGCAGCTGTCGGTGACGGCGCCCAACTTGAGGGTGGCCACGTAGGTCTTAGCCCCCGCCATGACCGCTTGAATTTCTTTGGTTTTGCGCCCCACGGCCAGCACCAGCAAGCCGGTAGCCAAAGGGTCCAGGGTGCCGGCATGGCCAATTTTCACGCGCGCACCGTAGCGGCGCTTCAGGGCATTCCGCACTTTGGCGACGACGTCAAACGACGTCCACGTCAGGGGTTTGTCGACCGCCACCCAAAAGCCCGCTTGCGCACCTTCGAGGTCGGCAGGCAGGCTTAGGCCAGAACCGTCCACAGGCTGGCGACGGTTCCGACGGCAAAGCAGTAGTACGCGAAGTAGCGCAACTTCGCCCGCTTCACGAGCTGAATCATGGTCCGGCAAGCCCACAGCCCCGTGACGAACGCGGCGGCAAATCCGAGCACCAAGGGCAGCAGCGGCTCTTGGGCAGATTCCGGGTTGGAGGCCAGGTCGGCCATATCCAAGATCATTTTGCCCATAATCAAGGGCACGACCATCAAGAACGAAAAGCGCGCGGCGTGCTCGCGGTCGATGCCCAGCAGCACGCTGGTGCTGATGGTGGCTCCGCTGCGCGAAATTCCGGGCAGAATGGCGATGGCCTGCGCAATACCTACCGCGAAGGCGTCGCTGACCGAAACTTTTTTGTGGGTCTTTTTAGCCCGATCGGCCATCAGCAAAAGCAGCCCCGTAATGACCAGCATGGCGCCCACCAGCAAGGTTGAGCCCTCAAAAAGGCCCTCAATGGCGTCTTCAAACAGCAAGCCCACAAAGGCCGCCGGAAGCATGGACACGATGATGGCTCCCGCAAAGCGGCGGTCCTCTTCGCGGCCCTGGAACAAGCCTTGGATGATCGAAACAATTTCTTTGTAAAACACGACCACGGTCGCCAGGGCTGTCGCGGCGTGCACCGTGACGGTAAAGAGCATTCCGCTGCTGCCTGAGACTTCGATGCCGAGCAGGCTCCGCCCGAGTTCCAAATGGCCCGACGAGCTGACGGGAAGAAATTCCGACAGGCCCTGAATGATGCCTAAGATGATTGCGCTAAGCCAATCCATGGATTATTCCGCCTTAGGTTGGCGCATGATGGCCCAAACTTCGAGGGCGAAGCCGACCACAATAAAAAACGGCGCCACGATAATGCGGCGGGCGTTGAACAGCTCGGGATTGTAGACGTTCGGGTCCTCGGAACCGCCGCCCGACATCAGCATAAATCCAAGTACAATAAGGGCGATGCCCGCAAGCATAAGCACGTAGTTGCCGCGCTGAAAGAGAAAGGTAGTCTTCATCGTTCGTAGAGTTGATTGGTGTTGAGCGCCAAGTAGCGCTGTACGGCCAAGGCCGTCGAGGCCGTGGTCAAAGCGATTCCGACGGCAATTTGTGCCGCAGCCAAAGCGCCCCAGAGGCCCCAGGTCAAGCTCGTGGCCAGTCGGGGCCATTCGTTGATGAGTACCGCGAAGGTTCCCGCCAAGAGCAGCGCCGCCGTCAGTCCGCCCAGCGCGCCGAGCAGCAGCCCTTCTTTGAGGAACGGCTTGTGAATGAACGACTTGGTCGCGCCCACCAGCTGCATGGTCTTGAGGGTGAAGCGCCGCGCGTAAATGGCGAGCCGAAGGGCGTTGTTGATCAGCATCAAGCTCACCAGGAGCAGCACCGCCACAGCGGCCAGCATCGCGGTGTTGATCTTGCCCACATTTTGGTGGATCACGGAAACCAGGTCGCGGTCGTACACCAGGTTTTCGACGATGGCGGCCTTGCTGAAGCGCTCCTGAAGCTTGGCCAGTTGGTCGGGACTCACAAAGTCCGCCTTGAGCTTGATGTCAATGGCGTCGCTGAGGGGGTTGAAGCCCAAAAAGTCGACAAAATCCTCGCCGAGGTCCTTTTGGAATTGGGCCGCGGCCTCTTCTTTGCCGACAAAGCGCAAGCTTCGGATTTCGGGCTCGTCGGACCAGTCTTTAATGAAGGCGTCGGCCTGGGCCTGGGTGGCGGACGACTTCAAAAACAGCGTAAACGTAAAGTTCTCTTTGAGGTCGTCGGTCAGCACCCGGGACTGGTAGGCCAAAGTGGCCATGATTCCGGTCAAAAAAAGCACCAAGCCGATGCTCAGCACCACCCCGGCGTACGAAAAGCGCACGCGGCGCTTGTTAAAGGCTTCTTCTCCTTGTGCTTTGGCCATGGTACAAATCTACGCGAAATCCGAGGCACGGGGCTACTTTTGCGCCCATGGAATACCGACCGACCGAATGGGATGCCCGCGCGCAGCAGTTATGGCGCAATTTAGACGTTTACCGTGCGGAATCGCCGTCAGATCGGAAGCCGTTTTACGTGCTTGACATGTTCCCCTACCCCTCGGGCGCCGGCCTGCACGTCGGCCATCCGCTGGGCTACATCGCCAGCGACATCGTCAGCCGATTTAAGCGCCACCAGGGCTTTAACGTGCTGCACCCCATGGGTTTTGACGCCTTTGGCCTTCCGGCGGAACAGTACGCCATTCAGACCGGGCAGCACCCGGCCGTCACCACCGAGACCAACATCGAGCGCTACCGCGAGCAGCTCAACCGCCTCGGACTGGGCTTCGACTGGAGCCGCGAAGTGCAAACCTGCGACCCGGAATACTACCGCTGGACGCAGTGGATCTTTTTGCAGCTGTTCGGAGCTTGGTTCAACAAGGCCGCCGACCGCGCCGAGCCCATCGAAACCCTGATTGCGCACTTGAGCGCGCACGGCACCGACGGTTTGAACGCGGCCTGCCACGGCGAACCCGCCTGCACCGCGGCCGAATGGGCCGCCATGGATGCGGCGCAGCGCGAAGCCTTGCTGCAGCACTACCGCCTCGCCTACCGCAGCGAATCGCTGGTGAACTGGTGCCCGGCCCTCGGCACCGTGCTCGCCAACGACGAAGT
>JBEAQA010000026.1:0-4975 GCA_041164105.1 Bacteroidota bacterium
CAAGCCCAGCGGGACTTGGAATCGCCCAGTACCGTCGAAATTTGAGCTTCTACCTCGCTGTAGGCCGCCAATTCGAGGCGGTCCGTTTGGGCCCAAATAATTGGCTGGCGTAGCAGCAAAAAAGCGTCGAGCGAGGGGCTGTTGACGGTACTGCTCACCGTCCAAAATTCCGTTTGGCTGGCTGGACGCTGGCGCAACCCCTGCAAAATGCGGGCAGCACTGAGGACCTTGTCGTCCAAGAGCACAAAGCGCGTGGGAACGAGGTCGTCGCCCCCTACCCGAGCGGCAAGGTTCGCAGACGGTCGACCGTCCCACGTTTGAATGGCAAGGGTATCGCCCCCGGCGGCAGCATAGCCCCGCACAAAGGCCCGGCGCTGCTGGGCGCTCGCGGCGTCGCCCAAATCAAAAAGGACGGTGCGCGATCGTGGCTTGGCCACGGCATCCTTGGCGGCGAGTCGGCCCAGCACCTCGGCTTCCAAAAATCGAGTGGGCGCTGCCGCGATAAGCTGCGGACGTTGGTCGGTCACCACATCGCGCGAAACGGGATTTACGACGTAGGTCGTGGATTTCGCGTGCTTCGCCAGCGCATCGCTGTCCACGGCACGGAACGGACCCACCACGTAGCGAACGTCCCGGTCCGCCTGCTGCTGCATAAAGTCGGACGGACTCAGGTAGCGCGGCAACGCTGCAGCCTGGTGGTCCACCACCATGCCCGTGGCCTCGTCAAAGTCGTACACATCAAGGGTAATGGGCCACGAGGATTTCGACGTAGAATCCAAAGCTGCGCGGAAGCCCGCGTAAAACTCGAGGGCCATGGTGTTTCGAGCAATGCCCGATCCGGTGGTGTCGGCCTCTAACCCAAAGGGCAGTACCAATGCCCAACGCGCTCCGCTCTGCGCCGAGGCGGCAAACGCCACTACGCTGAATGCAGCGGCGAAGAGGTGTTTTTTTATTCCCATTCGATGGTTGCGGGCGGCTTGGAACTGATGTCGTACACCACACGGTTCACGCCGCGCACTTGGTTAATGATGGCATTCGAAGTTCGTGCCAAAAAGTCGTAGGGCAAGTGCACCCAGTCCGCGGTCATGCCGTCGGTCGACTGCACCGCGCGCAGTGCCACGACTTGCTCGTAGCTCCGCTCGTCGCCCATCACGCCCACCGACTTGACGGGGAGCAGAATGGCGCCCGCCTGCCAAACCTGGTCGTACAAGCCGGCGTCGCGAAGGCCTTGAATGAACAGGTGGTCGACTTCCTGAAGGATGGCCACCTTTTCAGCGGTCACCTCGCCCAGAATGCGGATTGCGAGGCCTGGCCCCGGGAAGGGATGACGACCCAAGAGCTCCGGCTTGAGGCCCATGGCGGCGCCCACGCGGCGCACCTCATCTTTAAACAGGCTGCGCAGCGGCTCCACAATCTGAAGCTTCATGAAGTCGGGAAGTCCGCCCACGTTGTGGTGCGACTTGATGGTCACGCTGGGGCCGTTGACACTCACCGACTCGATGACGTCGGGGTAAATCGTGCCTTGGCCGAGGAATTCCACGCCCTGAATGCGGTGGGCTTCGCGGTCAAACACCTCAATAAACGTGCGGCCGATGGCCTTGCGCTTGGCCTCGGGATCCTCTTGGCCGGCGAGGGCCGCGTAGAATTCTGCGCTGGCGTCCACGCCAACCACATTGAGGCCAAGGTGCTCGTACTGGGCGAGCACGCCGTCAAACTCGTTTTTGCGCAGCAAGCCGTTGTTGACAAAAATGCAGTGCAGGCGGTCGCCAATGGCTTTGTCCAGCAGCACCGCAGCCACCGTAGAATCCACGCCGCCGCTCAGGCCGAGCACCACTTTGCCGCCGCCAATTTGCTTTTTGAGGGCCTCCACGGTCTCATCGATAAAGCTGGCTGGCGTCCAGGTTGGGGCGCAACCGGCAATCTCGTAGATGAAGTTGCGCAGCAGCTGGGTGCCGTGCTCCGAATGCACCACCTCAGGGTGGAACTGGATCGCGTAGGTTTCTTCGTCGGCGAAGCGGTAGGCCGCTACCGGAATGCTGTCGGTCGTCGCCTCGATGACCGCGTTGGCGGGCAGCGATACAATGCTGTCTCCGTGGCTCATCCACACGGTGCTGCCCTGCGGAATTCCGGCCAAAAGGCGCGATTCGCCCGATCCGGGATTGAGGTGGGCGCGGCCGTACTCGCGGTGGGTGCTGCGGGCCACATTGCCGCCGCGCGTGTGGGCCATAAACTGGGCGCCGTAGCACACGCCGAGCAGCGGAACCTGACCGTAGAATCCGCTCAGGTCGGGATTGGGGGCGCCCTCCTCGAGGGTCGAATACGGCGAACCGCTCAAAATGACCGCCTTGAACTTGGCCTTCCAGTCCTCGGGAATGTGGTGAAACGGATGGATTTCGCAGTACACGTTGAGTTCACGAACCCGGCGGGCAATCAGCTGGGTGTACTGCGAACCAAAATCAAGGATGAGGATAGCGTCGGTCATGGGTGCAAAAGTACGGATTCCACGGGCGCGCTGCGGGCTTTTTTAGCGGAATTCCCACCAACCCGGAACGTCCCAATGAGGTTGACGTAGGTAGGCCTCCACGTAGGCCGCCACCGCAATGGGACCGCCGTGCTCCACCAAATCAAAATGGGTCCAAATGCGCTCTTGCAGCGTCCCGGAAGGCAATAGGGTCTGCGCCAGCAGGTCCAAGCGGCGAAGGGCCACGGCCTCCCGGTGGCCCGCCTCCCGACGCAGCCGCTCCACCATTCGCGCCTCTTCGCGCTCGATGCGGCGCAACCAGGCTTCGGCCGAGGCCTCGAGTCCGGGCTTCGCGTAGGTGCGGCGGACGAGGTCCGAGACGGCGTCAAGCACCGGTCGTCGTGCCGGGTCCGGGGCCCCCGAAGATTGCAGTATTTGGTCGCGCAGAGTTTTGGGGTTCCAGGTTCCGCCAAAGTTTTGATCGGCAAAGGCCGCGCGCGCTTTGTCGGCCGCCGCGGGAACCCACATTCCGCTGTGGCGCAAGCGCCAAACGCCGTGGTCGCGGCCGGAATTCTTCCAGTAGGGCACCAACTGGTACGCATAGGCCAGCTCTCCGGCTCCGCCAGTGTACGCCGCGTTGGGCAGAATAAATTCTTGGTATACGGGGCGAAGCAGCGCATTGGGGCTCACCCGCTCGGGGTGATCGGCGGCCCAGGCGGCCACGTCGGCATCAGACCCCCAAGATCGGCCGTCGGCCGAGGTCCAGGTCCCGTCTTCGTGGCGGTCCAAGCGGCTGCGGCGACCTTGGGCGTCCAGCGCAAAAAGAGCGGACGGGCGCATGGGCACGGGCAGGTCCCTCCCCTTCCACGGCAGCGCGGCCACCTCGGCGGTCCCATACAGCGTTTGGTTTTGGATTTCGTCGGCCCAAAGCTCCGCGGCGGCCGCCTTCAGCCGCGCGTCGGACGCGTCCAGGACCAGCACGCCCGGGTGGTAGTGCGCCATGAGTCGGCGCGTGGCTTCGGTGAGGTTGGCCGACCCTCGGTACGCCTCAATGCTCCGCTCGGCAGCTATCCGCACCGGCTCGGGCAGCGCGGCCGAACGTACCCAGGCCTCCAGCGCGTCCGCGACGGGCTGCGCGTCCACCACCCCCGAACGATAGGCCCCCACGGGTGGCGCCCACGCTCCGACCGCCGTTCCGCGCCAAAAAATGCGGCGAATCTCGTCGAGGTCGTGGTCCTCGGTGGCCATCCAAAACACAGGCACCGTGGGCACGCCCTGCGCGGTCCAAAAAGCGGCAAGCGCTTCGGTTTCGGCCACCTTAGCGTGCACGTACAGCGGTCCCAATGCGGTCACCAGCTGGTGCCCCGCAACCACGGTGACCGAATCGGGCTGAGCAAGGCGGTCCAGCAGGGCGAGCTGCTCGGGACTCGGCGACGGCCCGACCTGCTCGCGAAGCACCTCCACCAGCAGCGCACGGCGCGCCTCCGGAAAGCGGGCGGCCCGCTGGCGCATTCGTTCGGCATCGAGCGGCTCCATCATGGGCGCGCTAGCCAGCCCTTCAGCCCGCAGGGCTTCGAGCGCCGCACCTATGCCCAGCTCGGCTAAGGGAGCCACCCAATGCCCCGTCACGGCCGGGCTTTGGGTTTACCGTGAACGTCCAGCGGAACCCGCTCCTTGAGCTCGCCCAGCGCAAACGAACGCAGCAAAATCCGCTCAATCAGCGCATCTTCGTCGTTGCCCTTCGGGTCGTACTCTTTGCGGATGTTGATGTCGTACCACGAGCCGGTCACGCTCCAGCCCACGGCCGTGAGCCAATTCCGGTACTCGCGAATCAACTTGAACACGGTCTGATCCGTCTCGCGGTAGACCAGCTTGCACAAAATCTGGCCTTCGGAACGCGTCAGCTTGCGGAGTTCCGCCTCAAACCGTTCCTCGAGAAATTTCTGGTACTGCTTGGTGTAGCGGGCGCGCTTGCGGGCCGACTTTTCGGACGCCAACCGCATGTTGAGCGAGTCCAGCCGCTCCCCTGCCGCCTTGGCGTACGGATAAACTTTAAGCACCCTCCGGCGCAGCAGCAAATAGCGCTTGCGGGCTTCGACGTCCGTAAACGTCGGCTTATCCATCACCAGGATTTCGTCCAAAAACACCCACGGAATCGTGTCGCCGTCAATTACGGTGCCTTGAACCTTTTGGCCGTTGAACGTAGTTTCCACGAGCTGGGCTTGGGCGGAATTCGCCAGCAAGCCAACCACCATCAACCCCACTAAAATCCTCATTCGTAGCGGGTTTTCCACCGACTTGGAACAGACACGGGCGCTTCCGACGGCGGGCGGTAGCCTTCGGCCAGGGCCGCAGCCCACTCCGCGCCGTCTGGGCGGGGTTCCAAGGCTTCAGGCGTGAAGTTCTTGGCCACAAATCCGGTGTCGAACTGGCCGCTGACAAAATCTGGGTGCTCGAGAATGAATCGCCCAAAACGAAGCGTCGTCTTAACGCCCACCACCGCGTAGCGGTCAA
>JBEAQA010000027.1:0-5669 GCA_041164105.1 Bacteroidota bacterium
CGCTGAGCACCAACCTCGCCAAGGTCGAGGCTTTTGGCATCAACCCCGAGCGCACCTTTGGATTCTGGGACTGGGTCGGCGGCCGGTACAGCGTGTGGAGCAGCATTGGGCTTCCGCTCGCCATCGCCGTCGGTGCGGACGGATTCCGCCAGTTTTTGGCCGGCGCCGAGCGCATTGACCGCCACGCCGCCGAAGCGCCGTTCCGCCAGAACATTCCGTGGCTCATGGCCGCTTTGGGCGTGTGGTACCGCAACTTCCTGGGCGCCGCGACCCACGCGGTACTGCCCTACGACCAGTACCTGCACCGCTTTGCGGCCTTCCTTCAGCAAATGGATATGGAATCCAACGGCAAGTACCTCGACCGGAACGGCCAGCGCGTCACCTACGCCACCGGCCCCGTCGTCTGGGGCGAACCGGGCACCAACGGCCAGCACGCCTTCTACCAGCTCATTCACCAGGGCACCGAACTGATTCCGAGCGACTTCATCGCGTCGGTGGTTCCGCAGCACCCCCTGCACGCCCACCACGCCAAGCTGCTGAGTAACTTTTTAGCTCAGACCGAGGCGCTCATGATGGGCCGGCCCGAGGCCAACAGCCCGTTCCGCGTGTTTGAAGGCAACCGCCCGACCTCTACCCTGCTGTTTGACGCCCTGACGCCCGAGGCGCTCGGCGCCCTCATCGCGCTGTACGAGCACAAAGTCTTTGCCCAGGGCGTCGTCTGGAACGTGTTCAGCTACGACCAGTGGGGCGTAGAACTTGGTAAGGAAATGGCGAACGTCGTGCTGCCCGAACTCGAGGGCGACGGCCCGATCGGAACCCACGACGGGTCCACGACCGCGCTAATCCATCACGTGCGGACCTTGTCGAGCAAGGCGCTCAACAGCTGAGCCTCTTCGTCGGTCATGCGCTTGGGCAGCTCGTCTTTGGTGAGCTTGTCCACCGACCGAATTTGGCCAAGAAGTTCCAGTCCGCGCAGGGTCAAGAAGATGCGCGTCACCCGACGGTCGTCCTTGCTGCCTTTGCGCTCTACGTAGCCCAGCTTCACCAGGCGGTCCACCAGGCGCGAAACGTCGCTGGTCTTGTCGAGCAGGCGCTCGCGAATGACGCCAATGGCTAAGCCTTCGGGGTGGGCGCCGCGCAGAATCCGCAGCACATTGTACTGCTGCATCGTGATTTTGTACGGAGCCAGGGCGGTCGAAATCCGGCCCTTCAGCCACTGGTAGGTGTACAAAATGTTGATCACGGCCACCTGCTGGTCGCTGTGCCAATTCCGCTGCTGGATTTCTTCTTGAATGCTCTTGCCCATTCCAACTAAGGTAGTTAGAGCTTGAGGATGTCGCCCTCTTTTTCGGTGACCCGCTGGTCAATCAGCGCGATGTGCTTGTCGACCAGGGCCTGAATTTGGGTTTCGAGGTCCTTGCGCTGGTCTTCGCTGAGGCCGTCTTTTTCCATGCGCTTGGCCTCGTCCATGCCTTCGCGGCGCACGCTGCGGATCGCGACCTTGGCCTCTTCGCCTTCGGCGCGGGCCATGCGAACGAGTTCCTTACGGCGGTCCTCGGTCAAGGGCGGAATATTAATGATCACCGCGTCGCCGTTGTTCATGGGGTTAAACCCGAGGTTGGCGTACATGATGGCCTTTTCGATGGATTGGATTAGGCTCTTCTCAAACGGCTGCACAAACAGGGTGCGGGCGTCCGGGGTCGAAATGTTGCTGACCTGCTGCAGCTTGACCTGGCTGCCGTAGTACTCGACAAAAATGCCTTCGAGCATCGTCGGGTTGGCGCGGCCGGCGCGAATTTTCAGCAAGGCCTTGTCGAGGTGCGTCATCGCCTTGGTCATGTCGTCCGTCAGGGACTCCAGCAAAAAGCTCAATTCTTCTTCCATAGCTTGGGGGATATCACGAAACCAGCGTTCCGACGTTGTCACCTTGGACGACGCGGAGCAGGTTTCCGGGCTTATTCATATCAAATACCACAATGGGCAGGTCGTTTTCTTGGCTCAGCGTAAAGGCCGTGAGGTCCATGACGTTGAGTCCGCGCTCGTAGACTTCGGTGAAGCTAATCGTTTCGAAGCGCGTGGCCGTGGCGTCCTTCTCGGGGTCGGCGGTGTAGATGCCGTCGACGCGGGTACCTTTCAAAATAACTTCGGCCTGGATCTCAATGGCGCGCAGCGTGGCGCCGGTGTCCGTGGTGAAGTAGGGATTGCCGGTTCCGCCCGAAAAAATCACGACGCGGCCCTTTTCGAGGTGGCGCATGGCGCGGCGGCGAATAAAGGGTTCGCAAATTTTGTCCATCTCGATGGCTGACTGCAGGCGGGTTTGCACGCCCAGGCGCTCGAGCGACGACTGCAGGGCCAGGCCGTTGATGACCGTGGCGAGCATGCCCATGTGGTCGGCTTGAACGCGGTCCATTCCGTCGCCCGCCCCTTTGAGGCCGCGAAAAATGTTGCCGCCGCCGATGACAATGCCCACTTGGGCGCCGGCGTCTACAATGGATTTAATTTCGTCCGCATAGCGGGCAATGGTCTCGGAATCAATTCCGTAGGGCTTGTCGCCCATCAGCGCTTCGCCGCTGAGCTTGAGGAGAATTCGGCGGTACTTCATTAAGGTGCGAAGATAGCACAAAGGCCGCCCGAGGGCGGCCTTTGCTAGAGTAAAAAGCGAGGGGAATTAAACGCCCAGGCCTACGCGGCGGAAGCCCGTAACCGTAGCACCGGCCGAAGCACCTGCTACGTACTGAGCTACGCTCTGCTTGCTGTCCTTGATGAAGTCCTGCTCCACCAGGGTGTTCTCTTTGTAGAACTTGCCGAGCTTGCCTTGAGCGATCTTTTCGATCATCTCTTCGGGCTTGCCCTCTTGGCGAACTTGGTCGCGGGCGATCTCGAGTTCGCGCTCGATGACGTCAGCGGCTACCGAGCTGCGGTCCAAACCTACGGGGTTCATAGCTGCAGCCTGCATGGCCACGTCCTTCGCCGTTTCAGCGACACCGGCGCTCAAGGCAGCCAGGGTAGCCAACTTGTTGCCGGCGTGGATGTAGCCCGCAACAACGCCACCCTCGAGGGTTTCGTAGTACGCGATCTCGATCTTTTCGCCGATGACGCCCGTCTGCTCCGTGAGCTTGTCGGCAATGGTCAACGAACCTTCGTAGCTAAGGGCCAAAAGCTCCTCTTTCGTGGCGGGGAAGCTGGCAATCGCGATCGAAGCCATTTTCTTGGCCATGTCGACGAAGCCTTCGTTCTTGGCAACGAAATCGGTTTCGCAGTTCAGCGAAACGATCACACCGCGGGTGTTGTCGGCGTTGGTCATCGCGATAACCGCACCTTCGGCAGCGTCGCGGTCGGCGCGCTTAGCAGCGACCTTTTGACCTTGCTTGCGAAGCACGTCGATGGCGGCCTCGAAATCACCATTGGCCTCGGTAAGGGCCTTTTTGCAGTCCATCATACCTGCGCCGGTCATCTGGCGCAGCTTGTTTACATCGGCAGCAGTAATGCTCATGATTGGGGGTATTGTCAGTTGAGTACAAAGAAAAACCGGGGCTGTTGCCCCGGTGTTAAACTTATTCCGCGGCTACTTTGGCGGCAGCTTTTTCAAGCTTCTCGCTTCCGGGCTTGTCCTTTTCGGTCTTGCGCTGGCTGAGGGCCTCTTTAATGGAAGCCGAAACCGACTCCATAATTACCGCGATGGACTTCGTAGCGTCGTCGTTGGACGGAATCACGTAGTCCACCAAGTGCGGGTTGCTGTTGGTGTCCACCATAGCGAATACGGGGATGCCCAGGTTGCGGGCTTCTTCTACGGCGATGTGCTCGCGCATTACGTCCACCACAAAGAGGGCGGCCGGAAGGCGGCTCATGTCCGCGATCGAACCGAGGTTCTTCTCGAGCTTGGCACGAAGGCGGTCCACCTGAAGGCGCTCGCGCTTCGAAAGGGTCTCAAACGTACCGTCGGTCTTCATCTTGTCGATGTTCGACATCTTCTTGATGGCCTTGCGGATGGTCACGAAGTTCGTGAGCATACCTCCTGGCCAGCGCTCGGTGATGTACGGCATGTTCAGGGCCTTGGCGGTCTCTGAAACGATTTCTTTCGCCTGCTTCTTGGTGGCCACGAACAAGATCTTGCGGCCGCTGCCGGCGATCTTGCCCATAGCGTCAGCGGCCGTAGCCAGCTTCTTTTGGGTCTTTTGCAGGTCAATGATGTGAATCCCGTTGCGCTCCATAAAGATGTACGGAGCCATGTTGGGGTTCCACTTGCGGGTCAGGTGACCAAAGTGAACTCCTGCGTCGAGGAGCTGCTGAATTTCAGGCGTATGGGCCATGAGGTTGTTGGGGGTTTACGTTCGCTAAAAAGGCAACGGCCAAGTAGCGCCAGGGCGATCTTGACCGTTTGGATACTAAACCCAATACTCGTTGCGCGATTAACGCTTCGAGAATTGGAACCGCTTGCGCGCTTTCTTCTGGCCGAACTTCTTACGTTCAACCATGCGCGGGTCGCGGGTCATCAGGCCTTCCGGCTTCAGAGTAGCGCGGAATTCCGGATTGATTTCGCAGAGGGCACGCGACAGGCCGAGGCGAATAGCTTCAGCTTGGCCGGTGATACCGCCACCTTCTACGTTAACGGTTACATCAAAGTTGCTCAGGTTGTCGGTCATCGACAGGGGCTGGCGGACCTTGTACTGGAGGGTTCCAGTAGAGAAGTAGTTGGACAGCTCGCGCTTGTTGATCGTGATCTCACCTTTACCCGGCTTAACGTAAACACGGGCTACTGAGGTCTTGCGGCGTCCGATTGCGTGGGTCGTAGACATCTTATTGTACGATTAGATTTGGACCGGCTGTTGGGCTTCGTGGCCGTGCTCGGCACCGGCGTACACGTGAAGGTTGCGGAAGAGTTCCGCTCCGAGGCGCGTCTTGGGAAGCATACCGCGAACGGCCTTCTCGACGATGCGGGTCGGATGCTTGGCCAATTCTTCAGCCGGAGTGCTGAAGCGCTGACCGCCCGGGTATCCGGTGTAGCGGATGTACTGCTTCTCGTGCATTTTGCTGCCCGACAGCGCTACTTCCGCGGCGTTGATGATGATGACGTTGTCACCGCAATCCACGTGCGGGGTGTAGTTGGGCTTGTGCTTTCCGCGAAGGCGGAAGGCAACTTGCGAAGCCAGGCGGCCGAGGGTTTGACCCTTGGCGTCAACCACGACCCAGGTCTTACCTGCGGTGGCCTTAGTGGCTGATATCGTTTTGTAGCTGAGCGAATCCACGATGCTATACTTTTTTGGGGCTGCGAAGATACGGAGAATACTTTGAAGCACAAAGCATTTTGGCGCAGAACTTGGTGGCGTATCTTCACGAACTCCAAAAAATGGCCCAAATCTCAGGTTTTATGCGTACTTCAGCCCTACTCGTCGCCGTATTATTTTTTTCGCTTTCTGCTCGAAGTCAAACCATTCACCGCTGCGCCAGCGACGAAGTCTACGCCCAAGACGTGGCGCGAAACCCCCAGCGCGAAGTGCTCCGCGCCGAAACCGAGGCCGAAATGCAGCGCGTGGTGAACGCCGGCGCCCCCGAATCGGTGCTGCACCAAATTCCGGTAGTGTTCCACGTGATGTACTACGACCAGGGCGACAACATCAGCGACGCCCAGATTCAGTCGGCCCTTCAGATCCTGAACGAGGACATGCGCC
>JBEAQA010000028.1:0-3248 GCA_041164105.1 Bacteroidota bacterium
TGTACTCTTTGGTCCTCCGGGCGCTGGCAAGGGCACGCAAAGCGCGTTGCTCGTCGACGAATTCGCACTGGTTCACCTGTCCACTGGCGATATTTTTCGCCGCAACATCCGCGAGGCTACGGAATTAGGTCGCTGGGCCAAGTCGTTCATGGACCAGGGTCAGTTGGTGCCCGACGACGTGACGATCGCCATGCTCAAGGACGAGTGGTCCAAGCACCCCGAGGCCGCGGGCTTCATTTTCGATGGATTTCCGCGCACGTCGGCCCAAGCGGCGGCCCTCGACGAAATCCTCGCCGACGCCGGAACCGGAGTCACGGCCATGATTGGCCTGGAAGTTGACGACGAAGAGCTGGTCAAGCGCCTCCTTGAGCGCGGTGCCACTTCGGGCCGTGCGGACGACGCCAACGAAGACGTCATCCGCCAGCGCTTGGCGGTGTACACCCGCGAAACCGCCCCGGTGCAGTCGTACTACGAGGCTCAGGGCAAGTACCGCGGACTTAACGGGGTAGGGAGCATCGAGGCCATTACGGCTGACCTACGCCAACTTATTCAATCGCTTTAAACCCCAACCACGGTGGCCGACTCCAATTTTATTGACTACGTCAAAGTTTTCCTGCAGTCCGGCCACGGAGGCGGGGGGAGCCGGCACTTCTTTCGCGCCAAAGGCCTGCCCAAGGGCGGTCCGGACGGCGGCGACGGCGGCCGCGGCGGCCACATCATTCTCGAGGCCAACCCGCAAATGTGGACGCTGATCCACCTCAAGTACCGCAAGCACATCAAGGCCGATCCGGGCGAAAACGGAAACCGCAACCTGCGCATCGGCGCGAGCGGCGAAGACATCGTGCTTCAGGTTCCGCTCGGAACCGTCGTTAAGGACGCCGAAACCGGCGAGCTCCTCTGCGAGCTGACCCAAGCGGGCGAGCGCAAAGTCTTCTTGCCGGGCGGTCGGGGCGGACGCGGTAACGCCTTCTTTAAGAATTCCGTCAACCAGGCGCCGGAGCACGCCCAGCCCGGCGAACCGGGCCGCGAAGGTTGGTTCCTGCTCGAGCTCAAAGTCCTCGCGGACGTTGGCCTCGTGGGATTCCCCAACGCCGGAAAATCCACCCTGCTCAGCGCGGTCAGTGCGGCCAAGCCCGAGATCGCCGACTACCCCTTTACGACGCTGGTGCCCAACCTGGGCGTGGTGCCCCACCGAGATTACACCTCGTTTGTGATGGCCGACATTCCGGGACTCATCGAAGGCGCCGCCGAAGGCCGCGGACTTGGCCACCGCTTCCTCAAGCACATTGAGCGCAACGCTTTGCTGCTCTTTCTCGTGCCCTGCGACGCCCCCGACGTCGTCGAGCAGTACCACATCCTGCTGGGCGAACTCGAGCGCTTTAACCCGGAACTGCTGACCAAGCGCCGCGTTCTCGCCATCTCGAAGACCGACATGCTCGACGAGGAACTGCTCCAGCAACTGCTCGCTGAAGTGACGCCCAAACTTCCCAAGGACCTTCCGTTGACGACTTTTAGCAGCGTGACGGGCCAGGGCCTCGACCGCCTTAAAGACCTGCTTTGGAACTCCTTAGATCGCTCGATCGACTAGACCGCGAACTTTTTCTCGCGCTCGCCGGCCAGGGTGGCCCTGGGGCGGACGCGCTGTGGTCTGCCGTTTCCAGCATCTACGTCGCCCTCGCCTTTTGGTTGCTGCTGTGGGCCCTTCGGCGCCCCGCCTTTGAACTGAAATCGTGGATTTGGCTGCTCATTACTCTGGTAGCGGCCTTCGCCGCCGCCGATTGGCTGGCCAACCTGGTTAAATCTGCGGTGGAACGCCCGCGCCCCTGCTTCGACCTCGAAGGCCAATTCCGGTCCGTGGCCGCCTGCCGCGGAGCCTTTGGCTTTTTCTCGGGCCATGCTGCGACCACCTGGGCTTTGCTGACGGTCTACTTGGCAAGCCGTCCACCTCGAGCGCTTGCCGCGGTTGCGGTGCTCTGGGCCCTCGCCGTACCCTACTCGCGCATTTACTTGGGGGTGCACTACCCGGGCGACGTTTTGGTCGGATCCTTGGCCGGCCTCGGTGTGGCCCGTTTGCTGCTTCGTCTGCGTCCGCTACCTTCACCCCGATGAACCTGATTGCCGTCGCACTTGGGGGCGCCCTGGGCAGCGTCCTTCGCTGGTCCCTCAGTCTGGGCCTTCGCCGGGCGGAATTTCCCCTGCTCACCGCCTCAATGGCGACGTTAGCGGCCAACATTCTCGCTTCGGCCCTGCTGGGCTACCTCATGGCGCGCCCGCATCCGGAAGCGCGCCTGCAGCTCGCGCTGGCCACGGGCCTCTGCGGCGGGTTCAGCACGCTCAGTACATTCAGTTGGGAAGCCCTTCAGTGGGCCAAATCCGGCGCGTGGGCGATGGCCTTAGGTTATGTGCTTGCCACGGTGCTTTTGAGCGTGGCCGCGGCTGCAGCGGCTTTTGCGCTAGCGCACAAGTAGCACCACGCCCTGCTGCTCCACCGGCGAATCGCCGTAATCCACGGTAAACAGGGTCCACGAATACGCGCCCTCTGGGCATTCGGCGCCGTCGTTGTTCACCCGGCCGTTCCATTCTTCCAAAGGATCTTCGCTGCGGAACACCACGTTGCCCCAGCGGTCCAAAATGTGCAGGCGGTACGCACGGATTCCGGTCGCCACCGGGCGAAAGCCCTCATTGCGGCCGTCCCCGTTGGGCGTAAACGCGGTGGGCGACCACACGTTGTAAATGGGGTTGACCCGCACGCTGTCCGAGATCGTGTCCCAGCAGCCAAATTGGTTGACGGCCACCCGGCGAACCACGAAGGTGCCCGTGTCCCGGTACAAGTGAACGACAAAGGACTCCTGCGCGTAGACCGTCGAATCGCCCATGTGAAACCAAAACAGCTCGTCCGCATCCACGGAGTCCGCCCGAACCTGCACGAGCGGCTGGTAAATGGACACCGTCTTGGGCGCGATCTTCATGCCGACCACCGGCCGAGGATGCACGCGAATGGCGCCCGGAAACAATTTTTCAACGGTATCGCGGCAGCCAGTCTCGGTCCACATCCGCACTCGGACGTCGTACAGGCCCGGTTGGGTGTACGTGTGCACCGGCACCTCACTGCTGTCGCCAAAGCCGTCGCCGAAGTCCCACTCGAAGTAGCGCGTCCGCCGCGAAAACGCCCCCGCGT
This sequence comes from Bacteroidota bacterium, assembly GCA_041164105.1. Classification (GTDB taxonomy): domain Bacteria; phylum Bacteroidota; class Bacteroidia; order Flavobacteriales; family Schleiferiaceae; genus TMED14. The sequence continues at coordinate 3,179 of JBEAQA010000028.1, forward strand.
CAAACACCACCGTGTAGGGCTCGCAGCCGATCCAAGGGCCAATGGTGCTGTCCAGGCGGGGACGGGGATC
>JBEAQA010000029.1:0-9080 GCA_041164105.1 Bacteroidota bacterium
GCCGAGGCCTTTGGCGACGCGCTGGGCATGGGTTTTCAGATTCAGGACGACCTTTTGGATTACCAGGCCTTTGGTGAGAGCGGCAAACCGGCGGGCATCGACGTGCGCGACCAGAAGATGACGCTTCCGCTAATTTTTGCGCTGCAGCAGGCGGATTCCGCCACGAAAAAGGAACTGATGCGCATTGTGCGCCGCAAGTCCAACGACCCGGAGCGGATTCGCCGACTGATGACCGAGGTGGCGCGGCTTGGCGGGCTTGACTATGCGAAGAAGCAGCGCGACGCGTACTTGAGCGAGGCCCGGCGGATTTTGGCGGAATTCCCGGCCAGCGAGGCGCGTTCGGCCCTTGAAGTTTTGGTGGATTTCGTAGGCCAGCGGGCCAAATAATTCCTACCTTCATCCGTCCCATGGGACTTATTTCACCTGCCACCGTTGACCGAATTCTCGATGCCGCCCGCATCGAAGAAGTTGTGGGTGAGTTTGTGACGCTCAAGCGCAGTGGCGGAAGTTTTCGCGGACTGAGCCCCTTCACCCAAGAGAAAACCCCGTCGTTCTACGTGGTGCCCTCGAAGGGCATTTTTAAGTGCTTTTCGTCGGGCAAAGGGGGCTCGGTCGTGACGTTTTTGATGGAGCACGAGCAGCTCTCGTACCCGGACGCCCTTCGCTGGCTGGCCAAGAAGTACAACGTCGAAATCGAAGAGGAGGCTTCGACGCCCGAGCAGGACGCGGTGCGCGACCGCCGCGAGAGCATGTTTGCCCTCAACGCTTTTGCCCTAAAGCAGTTCAGCGAGTGGATGTGGAACGACGCCCACGGGCGGGCGGTGGGCCTGGCCTACTTCCGCGAGCGGGGATTTACGGACGAAACCCTGCGCAAGTTCGAATTGGGATTCCACCTCGAGGGCCGCGACACCTTTGCCCAAGCGGCGCAGGCGGCGGGCTACCAAGCGGAATTTTTGGAGGCCACGGGCCTGTGCATCAAGCGCGAAACGGGCGGGTTGGTGGACCGGTTCTGGGGTCGGGCGATGTTTCCGATCCATTCCCTGAGCGGCCGGGTGGTCGGCTTTGGCGGGCGGGTGCTCCGCAGCGACGCCAAGACCGCCAAGTACCTCAACAGCCCCGAGTCGGACATTTACCACAAGTCGCAGGTGCTGTACGGCTTGTTTCAAGCCAAGCAGGCGATCAGTCGGGCCAATAAGGTGTACCTGGTCGAGGGCTACACGGACGTCATCAGCATGCACCAGGCGGGCGTCCACAACGTGGTTTCGTCCAGCGGAACCGCCCTGACCCTCGAGCAAATCCGCCTGATCAAGCGGCTTACGGAGCACGTAACCCTGCTGTACGACGGCGACAAGGCGGGCATTCGGGCCTCATTTCGGGGCATTGATTTGCTGCTCGAAGAGGGGCTGTACGTTCGGGCCGTGCCCTTGCCCGTGGGCGAGGACCCGGATTCGCTCGCCCGATCCATGGATGCGGAGGCGCTCAACGCCTACCTGACCGAGCACGAGGTTGATTTCATGCAATTTAAGGTCGAGGCCTTGACCGACGAGGGTCAAGCCCAAGACCCCATTCGTCGGGCGGAAGTGGTGCGCGACGTGGTGCAGTCCGTGGCAAAGATTCCGAACGCCATTTTGCGCGAGGTCTACCTGCGGGACAGCGCGCAGCGCCTGGGGATTGACGAGCGGAACCTCTACGCCGAGATGGAGCGCATTCGCGGGGCAGAGCTCAAAAACGCCAGCCAGCGCCGGCCAGAACGCGACCCCTACGAAGATCCGAATCCGCCCGAGATGCAGGTCCAGCGCCCTCAGGCTCCGCGACCCTTGGCCGTAGAGGACGCCCTCGTCAAGGTGCTCTTGCAGCACGGCAGCGACCGCGTGAAGTGGACCGGCCCCGAAGGCGAAGAGCACGAGGACGCGGCAGCAGCGCTCATTCTCGACGACCTCAACGCAGACGAGTTGGCATTTGCGCATCCGCCCTACCAACAGATTTTTAATGAAATGCTGGCGGTGTGGCGGGCCGAGGAACGCTTGCTGGGGCCGGAATTTTTTGTGCGCCACGAAGATCCGAGCATGGCCGCTACCGCGGCCGAATGCCTCACGGAGCGCCACCAGCTGGCGGATTGGTCGCGAAAGAGCATCTACATTGGCGCGGTGGAGGACCAGCTGTCCAACCACGTGCACGAATGCTTGCTCCGCTTCAAGGAGCACCGCCTCGAAGACCGAATTCGCGAGGCCCTAGCCGAGCTCGGTACTTTGACGGACCCCGATGCGCGAGACGCCAAAATGCAGGAATTCATGCGAATTCAGGCCCTGCGCAACGCCCTTCGGGCCGAACTGCAGCGCGTGGTATAATGCTTGTACCTTGTACCGCATGAATGTTCCAACCCGCCCCTCGTGGGGTGTTCGCCTCATCGTCCGCACCTTGGCGGCCTTTGGTACGGCCTGGATCCTTCCGGGCGTCGACCTCGATAAGTTTACCACGGCCATTTGGCTTTCGGTGGTGTTAGCACTGCTGAACAGCACTATCAAGCCCCTATTGGTGCTCTTTACGATTCCGCTCACCGTGGTCTCTTTTGGTCTTTTTTTGCTGGTAATCAATGCCGGCGTGGTGCTGTTGGCCAGCGATTGGGTCGACGGTTTTACCGTCAGCGGATTTTGGGCGGCCTTGGCTTTTAGCGTGCTGTATTCCGCCCTTTCGAGCATGCTCGAGGGCCAGTGGAAGCTGCGGGTGGCGCGCCGGGCTTAGCCGATTTGAAGCTGCGCAACAAAAGCCGCGACCCGATCGCGCTGCGCCACTTGACTCCAGTGGGCCGTGACCACGGCCACATTGGTTGCCCGCTCGCGGTCCGTTAGCGGAATCAAGTCGATGCGGTCGGTGGTTCCCAAGTGGGCGCCGCGATCGGCAAGCCAGGTGTAGAGCGGATTCAATGGGTTTAGGTAGACTTTGGCGCCCGCGAGCATGGCCGTAATGACGTTGCCGAGGCCCTGCTGGCGCAAGTGGTTCATGATCACAAATCCGCACGATGCGATGACCGCATTGTACTGCTGGATGGGCACAAAGTCCGTCAGAGGATGAAAGGAGTCCCCAAGAAGATCGCGTCCGTAACGGACCACGGCATCGCGGTAGTGCGATCGCCCATAGCTCAGGGGTACGTAAATCTTCGCCGAGCCCAAATTAGGGTGGGCGCTAAGGGCATCGAGTACCTCGACGTGGTTATTTGTTTCGTAAGCGCTGTTGCCTACTAATACGTGGATTGCTTCGTCGGTCGAAACCGTCGTGGACGGTTGAAAATCATCTTCAATACTTCCGTAGTTCCAGTCAATGTACTGGGCCTTAAGCGGAAAGTACTTTTGGACTAAGTCAAATTCCGTGTTGAGTACCGGGGCAAAGTAGTCTACACGACGAAGTGCACTTTGAAGACTTGGAAACGGGCCAAAACCAACGTTGAGGTAGGCCTTGAGCAGCGCGGCGCGAAGGGTAGCACGCCGCGAAGGCGGAACCAGGTTGCGGGTTTTGGGCAAAACCAAGGGGTCTGGAAGCAAGGAATAGTAGTCGAAGCCCATACCGATCCACACCGTTCGCACATGGTTTGGGACGGCCCGAAGCAAGTGGTACCAAGCGGGAGGGAGGCTGTGGAACACCACTACGTCGACCCCGGGTTGGCGGAGGGCCTGCTTTGCTTGGGCTTGGGTAAAGAGCTCAACCTTAGAATAGGTGGTTTTGCGAAGGGCGGGGGCGAGAATTCCGTAGCGGTGCATGCCAGGAGCGGCGTGTTCCAATTCCCGGATAGCCATGTCGTTGAAGACTTGGTCCGCCATGAGGTGCAGCATTGAAGGAGTGCGTCCCATGCTGGTGCGGGCTAACGTCCTAGGAATTCCGCTTCGAGCGCGAGCAGGTTGCGGGAACGGTCCGAAATTCGCTTGGCGGGAGTTCCGGCGTAAATGCCAAATTCGGCACAGTCCGAAGTGACCAAGGAAAGGGCCCCGACCGCCACGCCTTCCTCAAGACGTACCCCAGGAAGGATGACGGACCCGCTTCCAACGATGGCGTGCCGGCCCACCAAAACGGGTGCATGCTTCACGTTTTTAAACGTGTCGGGCACCGTCGGGTTGGTCATCGTCTGGCCCGAAAAGTCGTCGCTGCTCGAATAGATGCTTACGCGCGACGAGATGTTCGAAAAGTCGTGAAGTTCGATGCGCCCTGCGCCGATGAGGGAGGAATAGCAGGCAATGTGGATGTAGTTGCCCAGGTGGATTCCGCCAGCACCTGCAGAGAGTATGCAGAAATCGTCGATGCGTACATGGTCCCCCAGATGGATGTTTTGGATTCCGTAGAAGGTTGCTCGGTCAGAGATGAGCACGCCGGTTCCGACGTGCGCAAAGCCCATGGATTGGAGCTCTTCTTGGGAACGCATCATGGCTTAAAGGGTTTGAATAAGTCGAATGATCTCGGCTTGGTCTTCCGCGGACAGGTCCGGGAAAATGGGAAGGCACAGCACTTTTTGGGCGGCGTCGAAGGCTACGGGCAAGTTTTCGCGCTGGGCTGAGGGCATGCCTTGGTACATGGGGAATTCCGTAATCAACGGATAGAAGTACCGTCGTGCAAAGACGTTGTGGTTTTTGAGGGCATCGTACAGTTCATCGCGAGATAGCGCGAAGTCGGGCCCCACCAGCACGGGGAAGTACGAGTAATTGGTGTTGGGCTGCTGGGATCCGCCAAGGCAGGTGATTCCGCGCACACCGGCCAGTCCGTCGCGGTACGTTTGGTCGATGCGCTTGCGCTTGGCAATGGCCGCGTCGACGTGCCGGAGCTGAAGCAGGCCAAAGGCCGCGTTGATTTCGCTCATTTTGCCGTTGATGCCCGGGGCAATCACACTGACTTCGTTGAGGAAGCCAAAGTTTTTCAAGTGATCGATGCGCTGCTTCGTCGCCTCGTCCGGAGAAACGATAGCGCCGCCCTCGAAGGTGTTGAACACTTTGGTGGCGTGAAAACTAAGCACCGAAAGATCACCGTGGTTGAGTACGCTGCCGCAGTGGCAGGTGACGCCAAAAGCGTGAGCGGCGTCGTAAATCACTTTGAGGTTGTAAATCTGTGCGATGCGCTCAATTTCGTCTACATCACAGGGCTGGCCGTAGCAGTGCACCGCCATGATGGCCGTCGTTTTGGGCGTAATGGCCGCTTCAATCTTTTTGGGGTCGAGGTTAAGGGTAACCGGATCGATGTCAATGAATACGGGCTTGATGCCGTTCCACAGCAGAGAATGGGCCGTGGCGACAAACGAATAGGGCGTAGTGATGACTTCCCCGGTTATACGAAGCGCCTGAAGGGCCGTGACCAGCGCGACGGTTCCGTTGGTAAAAAGACTGATGTGCTTGACCCCCAGGTAGTCGCAGAGGGCGGCCTCAAGCTCTTGGTGGTAGGGCCCCGCGTTCGTGAGAATCTTGTTTTCCCAAATACGCTCCAAATAGGGAATGAACTCCTCGAGCGGAGGCATATTGGGTTGCGTAACGTAAGTCGGCTTGGCTAAGGGCATAGTGCGGCGCATCAAATTTGGGGCGAGTGAAGGTACAATGTATTTTATCGAGGCACATATTGAGGTGTGCGCAATACCGGTGTCAAGGGTGGCCCACCACGCCGCCCGCGATGATGTACTTCATGACTTCCGAGGGCTTTCCACTAAGGGGTTCGACGTAGTCCGTCGGCACCACAAATAACTGGCCCGAGATGGCCAACGAGTGCGGAACATACACGGTGATCAATCCCGACTGGCCCGCGCCAAGCTCGCGAAGGCTTTCGTCTGTCACAAACCCCACACGGCGCAGTTCGGAATCCGGGTTTAAACGCAGCAAAACAGCCTGCTCAAATCCTTTCTTTTTGCCCGTCAGCGACTTCATCATGTCCTTAGCCGAAGTGTAGACCAGCTTTACCAGCGGAACTTGTTCGAGCATGCGATCCACCAAACGAACTAGCGGTGAGCGGACCGCAAAATCCCCAACAAACCCGATCACGGTGATTCCGGCGACCAAACTGAGCAGGCCGAGCCCGGGAATTTCGAAGGGAATAATGGAGTCTAAGGTGCTCAGCGCCCAAAACAGTACGTATGCGGTGAGGGCCAGGGGCGTAGTGTACAGCAGGCCCTGAACGAAGTAGTTAAAAAGGCGAGTTTTCATAGTTTGGGGTAAAGGGCTTGGGTTTTTTTCGGAAGTCCGGCGACCACCAAGTTGTAGGATTGGCGGATCCACGCGGCCACGGTGCGCGACGGGGCGGAACCGTCGAGGCGTACCGCGCTCCAGTGCACGGGGCTCATGTGGGAGGCCCGCTCCAGGCAGGGGAATTCGGCGCGCAGGTCGTCGAGCTGCTCGGGCGGAAACTTCAGCGCCATACCCACGGGCTCGGGCTCGTCGAGCGGAAGAATCGCAAACATTTTACCGGCGACCTTGAGCACCAGGTGGTCGGGGCCAAAGGGCGTGGTCACTTCAGCGTGCGGAAGTTCCGAGGCGTAGGCAAGGGCTTCGTCGAGGTTCACAGACTAAAGGTCGCGCATCGGATCCCAAAAGTGGCGCTCAAAGTGCTGAATTTGATCGTCAATGACCTCGATGCCCTCGGCTTCGAGCTGCTGCTGCATGGCGGTGAAGCCGCCAAAGTGGTGCTTGCCGGTCAGGATTCCGAGCCGGTTGACCACGCGGTGGGCGGGCACGTCCGGCAGGCTGTGGGCCGCGTTCATGGCGTAGCCGACGGTGCGGGCGCTGCCAGCGCTGCCGAGGTAGCGGGCAATGGCGCCGTAGCTGGTTACCCGTCCGGGCGGAATCTGCCGAACGACGGCGTAGACGCGCTGAAAAAAGTCGGATTCCGGCGCGCTCACGCGAAGCGGAATTTGAGGTAGGTGATGGTTTTGCCCTTGTCCATGAAGAGCCGCTCGTAGTAGGTCTGGCAGGCGAAGGCGACGTGGTCGGGGTAGGGCTCGAGCTGGCGGTACACGTCGTGGTAGCTCTCGAGCACCTCGTGGCCTTGGAGCTCGAGGATTCCGTGCAAGTAGCCGTGCAGAAATTCGCTGTCCGTCTTGAGGTGCAGCAGGCCGCCCGGCTTGAGCAGCCGGCGGTAGCGGGCGAGGAACTCGGGGTTCACCATGCGGTGCTTGGCGCGCTGAAACTTGATTTGCGGGTCCGGGAAGGTGATCCAGAGCTCGTCGATTTCGCCGGGCGCAAAGGCCTGCTCGAGCCACTCGATGCGGGTGCGCAGAAAGCCCACTTGATTCAGCCCCTCGGCTTGGGCCTCTTTGGCGCCCTTCCAGATGCGGGCACCCTTGATGTCGATGCCCAGGTAGCTTTTTTCGGGTTCGCGGCGCGCCAGGGCCACCGTGTATTCGCCGCGGCCGCAGCCGAGTTCGACCACCAGCGGGCGGTCTGACTGAAAAAACGCGGACTTCCATTGGCCGCGCAGGCGGAAATCCCCCAAAATCTCTTCTTTGCTCGGCTGGATCACGTGCGGCATGGCGTCCAGCTCGGCGAACTTAAGCAGTTTGCCTTTTCCCATGCGTCAAAGGTAGGCCTGTCCCGAGGTCGGCTGGAGGTCGAGCAAGCGGGCCTGGACGGTGCGCTCGCCGCGGTATTCGTTCCACGACAGCTGAAAGGCGGCGTCGACCAAGCCCTCGGGCACGGGGTCGTCGCCCCACTGAAAATGGATTCCGCGCAACGACCGCTGGCGGAAGGGGTCAAACAGCTCAACCTGAAGGTGTTCGCCCTCGGCGCCCACTTTTTTGGTGTAGGCGAGTTCCACACCGCGCACCCCCCAAACCGGGGCGGGGTTGCCGACGCCGAAGGGTTCCAGGCGGTCCTGCAGCTGCAGCAGGCGGGGCGTCACCTCGTCGACGCGCAGCACGACGTCGACGGCAATTTGGGGTTGGCGCATGGCCTCGGGCCAGCGACGGTCCACGGCGGCGTTCAGGGCCACGCGAAAATCGTCGAGGTTTTCGGGCTTGCAGGTCATTCCCGCGGCGGCTTTGTGGCCGCCAAATTGAATGAGGTGCATACTGGCGTCGTCCAGGGCGGCGTAGAGGTCGAGTCCGGGGGCGCTTCGCGCGCTGCCCGACAAGACGCCTTCGTGCTCGGTAAAGGCCACTACGGGGCGGTAAAAGCGCTCGGCGACGCGCTGGGCGATCAAGCCCACGATGCCCTTGTGCCAGTCGGGGTGGTACAGTACGAGGGCCAGGTCATCGGCCACTTCTTCAGCCATTTCGAGCGCCTCGTCGACCATGCGGCGCTCGGTACTGCGGCGGGTCGTGTTGAGGTCGTGCAGGTCCTGGCTAAAGCGTTCAATGGGACCCATGTCGGTGGCGGTCAGCAGCTGCACGGCGCGGAGTCCGTGGTCCATGCGTCCGGCGGCGTTGATTTTGGGGGCCACGCTAAAGCTTAGGTCGCGCGCACTTACGGGGCCGCGGCGCTCGCCAATCAGCGCTTGCAGGGCGGGGCGGGGCTGGCTATTGATCAGTTCCATGCCTTGAATCAGCCAGCGGCGGTTGAGGCCGACCATCGGGACCATGTCGGCCGCGATGCTCAGCGCCAGCAAGTCGAGGTGGGCGTCGAGTTGGGCGGAATCCAGACCGGCCGCCTCGTAGGCGCTGCGCCACAGCATAAAGCCTACGCCGCAGCCCGAGAGGTAGGTGTGCCCAAATCGGCAGTCCGCCCGCAGCGGATCCAGGACGGCCAAAGCGTTGGGGAGGCGGTCTTCGGGCTGGTGGTGGTCGGCGACGATGACGTCGAGGCCCTGGGCCACGGCGTAGTCAATTTCGTCAAAAGCCTTGACGCCGCAGTCGAGGGCTACGAGCACTTTGGCTCCAAGCTCCACCGCCCGGTCGATGCCGGCAATTGATAGCCCGTAGCCTTCGCGGTAGCGGTCCGGTATGTAGGCCTCGCTCCGCCAGCCTCCGGAGCGCAGCGCGAGGGTTCCGACCGAAACAGCCGTAGTGCCGTCGACGTCGTAGTCGCCAAACAAAAACACAAGCTCGCCTTGGGCGCGGGCAAGGGCGAGGCGCTCGGCGGCTTCGGGCATACCGGCCATATCCAGCGGATTGACCTCGCCCGGGT
>JBEAQA010000030.1:0-3813 GCA_041164105.1 Bacteroidota bacterium
GCGTCGGCCCGCGCACTGATGTTCAGCACCATTCGCTACCTGCCGTTGGTGCAAACTTTATGGGTCATTGACCGGTTTATCTAAGACACTATGGAACTTACGCCCCAGCAAAAAGCGGCCCGCCCGCTGCTCTACCTCGGCCTTGCCAGTATCGCCATGGCCTTTGCCGGCCTCACTTCGGGCTACGTCGTGGCCCGTTCGTCGCTCGTTGCGGCCAACAATTGGCAGTCGATTGCCCTGCCCATTTGGTTTTACGCCAGTACGGCCGCGGTGCTTCTTTCGAGCGGAATCTTGATCCAAGCCCAAAAGCGCGTCAAAGCGGGCGAGCGCCCCATGGGATTGCTGACCGCAACCTTTATCCTGGGTTTGGGTTTTGCGCTTTTTCAGGTACTCGGATGGGCCGACCTCTACGCCCAGCAGTGGTACTTCACGGGGCCCGGCAGCCGCCCCGAAGCGAGCTGGCTCTACGTCATTACGTGGTTTCACTGGCTCCACGTGCTCGCCGGCATACTGCTGCTCGGATTGATGCTTTTTCGCGCTCAGCGGAACTACTACACCGGACCCAAAGTACTTCGCTTCACCTTGGGAGCACAATTTTGGCACTTCCTCGGATTTCTTTGGCTGTACCTGCTCGGGTTTTTGCTCATCCTGCGCTAATTTTGCACGACCCCTAAACTGACACATACCTAAATATTCCATGGCACAATCAGCGGCGACAGGAACTTGGTCCGGAGGCAATGAGCCTATGAAGGCTGAGTACGGCAAGATGATGATGTGGTACTTCCTCATCTCGGACGCCTTAACATTTTCAGGCTTCTTGACCGCCTACGGCTTTATGCGGTTCGCCAACGAACTTTCGTGGCCCGTTGCCGAAGACGTATTCACCCACTTCCCGGGTCTCGAAGGCGACCAGCCGCTGCTTTACGTGGCCTTTATGACGTTTATCCTCATTATGTCGTCGGTGACCATGGTGCTCGCCGTAAACGCAGGGCACGAGCGCAAGCAAGGTTCAGTCGCTTGGTGGATGATCGCCACCATCGTGGGCGGCTTTATCTTCTTGGGTTCGCAGGCTTGGGAATGGTACCACTTCATCGTGGGCGACAAGGGGGGCATCGAATTGGCCGACGGCCGCGTGTACAAAGTAGCTGAAGCCTCGACCGGCGAAGTGATTTCGTTGAGCCAGCTCGTCCACGGCGAGGCCGGCCATGCGTCGAACCACCACGAGACGTTTACGATGGCCGAAGTTTCGGCCGCGTTTGCCGCCAACGAAGGGGTAGTGCTCCAGGCACCGGGCAAGACCCACGACCAGCTTTCGCGCGCCGAAACTATGACGGCGCTCCAAGGGGCGGACGTCGTTCAGGGCGCCAACATGCACCGCAACGAGTACGGTCAGAAGCAGTTTGCCAACTTCTTCTTCTTCATTACGGGCTTCCACGGATTTCACGTCTTCTCGGGGGTTATCCTGAACATTATTGTCTTCTACAACGTGCTGCTCGGTACCTACGAGCGCCGCAAGAGCTACCTCATGGTGGAGAAGGTCGGTTTGTACTGGCACTTCGTAGACCTTGTTTGGGTATTTGTATTCACCTTCTTTTACCTCGTGTAATCATGGCCGACGCACATTCTCCCTCAGGAACCCGCTGGATTTGGAACGTTTTCTGGCTCTTGCTTGCGGTTACGGCCGTTGAAGTAGGTTTGGGTATTGTCAAGCCGAGCTTTTTGATGGGCCAGCTTGCCGGTACATCCGTACTTAACCTCATCTTTATCGGTCTGACGTTGGTAAAGGCGGGGTACATTGTTCAGTACTTCATGCACCTTAAGTACGAGGATTCGACGCTTCGCTCGTCCATCTACCTGCCCGTACTGATTTTGATTCCCTACCTCACCTTCATTACCCTTTACGAAGGCGTGAAGGTATTTGGTTACTAAGCATGGCAAGCCCCGTCGCCAAAAAATTGATCTTGGCGGCACTTTTGCTGCTGCCGGTGTCGATGTACCTCGGCTCCTTGGTAATTAGCGGGGCCGTTAATTTTCGGACCCTCGAGAACATCGGTCCCGGCCCAAGTGCCGAAGGCCATCCGCTCGCTGATTTTGAATTGATGCAGTCCACGGGTCAACCCTGGACGGCCGACAGCATGCAGGGTAAGATTGCCGTGGTAAGTTTCTTTTTTTCGAGCTGCCCTACGGTGTGTCCGGCAATGAACTTTCACCTCAAGCAGGCCCACGACCGCATGTACGCGTTCAAGGACGTTGTCTTTGTGAGCTACAGCATTGATCCCGAAACCGATACTCCCCCCGTACTCGAGGCCTACAAACAGCGGTTTGACGTGGGCGGAAGCCCCAAGTGGCGCTTCATTACCGGCGACCGCGAGACCATTTACCAGATGGCCCAGGCCTACTTCTTGACGGCGATGAAGGATTCCGCCGCCGCGGGTGGGTACACCCATTCGCAGTCCGCCGTCATTGTGGATTGGAACGGAAACCTGCGCACCCGCATCGACGATCACAATCAAGTTCTGGGTGCCTACGACGTGTCCCAGCCCGTGCAAGTGGATGAACTTGTCGAGGACTTGCGCGTTTTGGTCAAAGAGTACCGCCAAGAAAAAATGGGTCGATGAATTCCGCCAACCACCCCCGCGACCGAGTTTTTGTTCCGCTGATTGTTACGCTGTCCGTGCTAGTGCCGGTGGCTGTGGCCCTGCTGTTCCTACTGCCCGAGGATTGGAAGATCCAATGGGGCAACGCCAACGTGCGGAGTTTGCCGTTCTTTCACGCCGTGCTCAACGGAGCGACGGCGGTGCTGCTGCTCGTGGGCTTCGGTATGATCAAAACCAAGAATGTGGCCGCCCACCGCATGGCCAACCTGTCTGCCTTTATGCTGTCGGCGGTCTTTTTGGTGAGCTACGTGGTCAGCCACCTCTCGAACCCGGACGCGAAGTTTGGCGGCGAAGGTTGGATTCGTCCGCTCTACTTTTTTATCCTGATCAGCCACATTGTACTGAGTGTTCCGGTGCTTCCGATGGCCATGTTCAGCATCTACCGCGCACTGAACAACCAGATTTCGGCCCACAAGAAGTGGGTGAAATGGACGTTCCCCGTGTGGCTCTACGTCGCCGTGACCGGCGTGCTGGTGTACCTCTTTATGGCTCCCTATTACCCGCAATGATGCGCCGCGTGTTACTAATCGTCGGGCTTTTGGTTCAGGTCAGCGCTTGGGCCCAGTGCGCCATGTGCAAGGCAACGGCAGAGTCCGGACAAGCCGCGGGCTCGACGGAGGCTGCTGGCCTTAATTCCGGAATTTTGTACTTGATGGCCTTTCCGTACCTCATCATGGCGGCCGTAGGAATTGCCTGGTACCGAAGCCAAAAAAAGAAATCTGCCACCCTTTAGGGTTATTTTGCACGGTATTTGCAAAATTCCGGGCATGCGCTTGAACACCCTCATCGTTGCAGCCGTCAGTCTATGGATTGGCGGGGCAAAACTTTATGCCCAATCGGGTACCGACCGCGAGACCTGGACGCTTCAATCCTGTGTTGATCAAGCACTTGAGTATCAGTTCAGCGTACGTCAAGCCGCCAACAACGTCAAAGCGGCCGAGTCGGACCGCTTGGCCAATTTTGGGGGGTTCTTGCCCTCGGTCAATGCGGGCGCGGGCAACTTTTGGAACAGCGGTCTGAGCATTGACCCCGTAACCAACGAGGTCAACCGAAATAATTTATCGACGGCCAGCGGATCCCTGAGTGCCCAGTGGACCGTATTTGACGGCTTCCAAACCTGGAACGCCTACCGCCAAAGCCAAGTCCAGGTAGCGCT
>JBEAQA010000031.1:0-2647 GCA_041164105.1 Bacteroidota bacterium
TCAGCCACCGCCGGGCACGGCTCAAGGCCTTGCGCGCCGAGCTGATTCGCCGACGCGGCGAGCTGCATGCCGCGATGCGGGCCGACCTGAACCGGCCCGAGGTCGACAGCGACCTGAACGAGCTGCTTCCCGTTAAAGATTCCATTGACCATGTTCTGGCCAATCTAGGACGTTGGACGCGCACCGACCGGTTGCCCCTGCCCTTGACCCTAATCCCAGGGCGGGCCGAAATCCACCACGAGCCCAAGGGCGTGGCTTTGATTGTGTCGCCGTGGAACTTCCCGGTGAATCTGTGCTTGGTACCGCTCGTGTATGCGGTAGGGGCCGGAAACACGGTCTGCCTCAAGCCCAGTGAACTGGCGCCGGCCTCGGCAGCCTTTATCGCTTCGGTGGTGCAGGCGGTGTTTCCGCCCGACGAGGTCTGTGTCGTGCAGGGCGACGTGAGTGTGGCTGTGGCGCTGCTCGAGCAGCCGTGGAACCACATCTTTTTCACCGGTTCGCCGGGCGTTGGCAGCAAAGTGATGGCCGCGGCGTCGAAGTACTTGGCCTCGGTTACCCTCGAATTGGGCGGAAAATCCCCGGTCTTCGTGCACGAGGGCTACGGCGGCGAGGCCGCCGGACGTCGGGTGGCCTGGGCTAAAGGATTGAACGCCGGTCAGGTATGCATTGCTCCGGACTATGCACTGGTTCCCGCCGCGCAGCGTGCGGACTTTATCCGTGGTTTTCAGGCGGGCGTGGCCCAGCACTACGGGAATCAGCCGTCGGCCAATCCCGACTGGGTGCGCATCATTCAGCCCCGCCACTGGGACCGCCTTAACGAGTGGCTGAACGAGGCGATTGCCGACGGCGCTCAGGTCTGGCAGCCGGACGCCCCGGACCGGGAGCGGCTGTACTTTCCGCCTACGCTAGTGTGGGACGCCCCCGAGCACCTTCAGGTGAGCTGCAGCGAGATTTTTGGTCCGATTTTACCCGTGTTTACGTACGGATCCACCGAAGAGGCGCTGGCGCGGGTCAACGCGGGACCGCAGCCCTTGGTCCTTTACGTTTTGAGCCATGCGAAGGCGTGGACCGACCGGATCCTTCGCGAAACGCGGGCCGGCGGAACCGTCGTCAACGACTTTTACTTGCACTACATGCACCCCGAACTTCCGTTTGGCGGGGTGAACAACTCGGGCATTGGTAAGTCGCACGGAATTTGGGGCTTCCGCGAGTTCAGCAACGCGCGCAGCGTGTACCGCCGCGGACGCTGGGCACCGACCATGCTCTTGACTCCGCCCTATACGGGCTGGGTCAAGAAGGTGGTGGGCTGGCTCGTCTCGTAGACGGGCCTTGCCGCTTAAAGTTCGCGCTGCACCTCGACTTCTTTGAAGCCTTCGATGATGTCGCCGACCTTGATGTCGTTGTAGTTGTTGATGTTCAGACCGCAGTCGAGGCCCTTCTTGACTTCGCGGACGTCGTCCTTGAAGCGCTTGAGGGATCCGAGCTCGCCCGTGTACTGGACCACGCCGTCGCGGATGACGCGGACGCGGGTGTTGCGGGTGATGATTCCGTCCATAACCATACAGCCGGCAATGGTGCCCACCTTGCTGATTTTGAAGGTCTCACGAACTTCGATCGTACAGGTGATTTCTTCTTTGACGTCGGGCGACAGCAGTCCGGACATGGCGTCCTTGATGTCGTTGATGGCGTCGTAGATGATGCTGTAGAGGCGGATCTCGATGTCCTCCTTTTCGGCGAGCTTGCGGGCTGAAGCCGCAGGACGCACCTGGAAGCCGACGATGATGGCGCCCGAAGCCGAGGCCAAGAGGACGTCGGAGTCCGTGATTCCGCCCACCGCTTTGTGGATGATGTTGACCTGAATTTCTTCGGTGCTCAGGCGCTGCAGCGAATCCGCCAAGGCCTCGATCGAGCCGTCCACGTCGCCCTTGAGGACGATGTTGAGCTCCTTGAAGTCGCCCACCGCAAGACGGCGGCCGATTTCTTCGAGGGTGAGGTTCTTCTGCGAACGCACGCTTTGCTCGCGGGCCAGTTGCTGGCGGCGCTGGGCGATTTGCTTGGCTTCGCGCTCGTCTTCGAACACGGCGAAGTTGTCGCCGGCGGTCGGAGCTCCGTCGAGACCAAGGATCGAAACTGGGGCCGAGGGGCCCGCAACGTCCACTTTGTGGCCGCGTTCGTCCATCATGGCGCGCACTTTGCCGCTAAACTGACCAACCAAGATGAAGTCGCCGACGCGGAGCGAGCCGGTCTGGACCATGATGGTGGTCACGTAGCCGCGGCCCTTGTCGAGCGTAGCCTCGATGACCGTGCCCTTGGCCAGGCGGTTCGGGTTGGCTTTGAGGTCAAGCAGTTCGGCTTCGAGCAGCACCTTTTCGAGGAGCTTGTCGACGTTCAAACCTTGCTTGGCCGAAATGTCTTGCGACTGGATTTTTCCGCCCCAGTCCTCGACCAGCAGGTTCATGCCGGCGAGTTGCTCCTTGATGCGTTCGGGGTTGGCGTCCGGGCGGTCAATCTTGTTGATCGCAAAGACGATGGGAACGCCGGCCGCTTGGGCGTGGCTGATGGCTTCCTTGGTTTGGGGCATCACCGAGTCGTCGGCCGAAACCACGATGATGGCGATGTCCGTCACCTGGGCACCGCGCGCACGCAT
>JBEAQA010000032.1:0-3361 GCA_041164105.1 Bacteroidota bacterium
TGGCGCCCGCGATCAGCGCGCCCATGTCGAGCGAGAAGATCTTTTTGCCTTGCAGGTTTTCAGGCACATCACCGCGCACGATGCGGTGGGCGAGGCCCTCGGCGATGGCGGTTTTGCCCACGCCGGGTTCGCCGACGAGCACGGGGTTGTTTTTCGTGCGCCGCGAAAGAATCTGCAGCACCCTTCGGATTTCGTCGTCGCGGCCGATGACCGGGTCGAGCTTGCCCGTCTCGGCCCGCTCGTTGAGGTCAATCGCGTACTTTTTGAGGGCTTGGTAGCTTCCTTCGGCCGAGGCGGACTGGGCCTTGCGCCCCTGGCGGAGCTGGCCAATCACGTCGGTGAATTCTTTTTCGCGGAATCCGGCGTCGCGCAGGGCTTGGCCCATGGCGTCGCTGGAGGTTCCAATGCCCAGGAGCACGAATTCAAGGCTTACGTAGTCGTCGCCAAACCTTTTGGCGGCGGAAGCCGCTTGGGCAAGGGCGGTCTGGGCGGGGCGGCTAAAGTAGATCTCGCCGCCTTCGACGCGACCTTGCTTGGCGAGCAGGGCTTCGGCGGTCCGGGCCAGCACCTCGGGGGCGAGGCCGGCGCGCCGGAGCAAGTCCTCAACGAAGCCTCGATCGGCTTCGAGGAGGCCCGCAAAGAGGTGGGCGGGTTCCACGGCTTGGTGGCCCAGGCTAAGGGCGCGCTGCTGCGCGGCCTGCAGGGCGGACTGGGTTTTCAGGGTCAGGTTGTCCATACGTCCCATTCGTGCTCAAGGCCTGTGCCCAAGCCTTTTAAACGACAAAAAGGCAGCATTTCGTGCGAAACACTGCCTTTTTGGCTCATTAGCGCAGTTTAGCGCGAACCCTTAGCGGACAAAGCGGCGGGTGTAGCTCTGACCTTGCCACTCGACTACGGCATTGTACATGCCGGCGGGTAGGGAAGCGGTTTCAAACTCCAAGTGCACCAAGCCGCCTTCGTGGTCAAACTCTTGGGCAAGGACGGGCTGGCCCAGCATGTTGTACACGGTCAAGCGCAGGGCGCCGCCCTCGTTGGACTGGAATTCCATTCCCACCGGTCCGCCGTTCGACGGGTTCGGGCTGATTCCGCTCAAGAAGGCGTCGTCCAGGCTGGCCTCGGGGGTGCCGATACCGATGATGTCCACGGTCGAACCGAGCGGAGCTTGCTCTAGGCAGAAGTTATCGATCGCCCAACCTTCGTTGGTGATGGTAAAGTCGGCTCCGAAGCGGAAGCGGAAGATCAACGTGCCCGCATTTTCGGCGGTGAAGTTGATGCTGGAGCTGGCCCAGCCGTTCGTGGTTCCCGACCATCCCGGACGGATGTTGTCGAGCGACGTCACGTGTACCGTGTTGTACCACTTGCCCGACGGGAATACGTTGCCCAGCGTGTACCAGTTGATGCCGCCGTTGTAGGACCAGTCGACGCTGCCGCCGTCGTGGTACTGCTCCGAGAACATGTTGTGGTCAAACTTCATCGTGTACACGACGTTGCTGTCGAGCACGAAGAAGGGACTGTGCAGCGAGCTGCGGCCCATCGGAGTGTAGTTGCCGGTGAGCTTGGTCATCCAGGCCTTGGTTCCGCTGGCGGCGCTGCTGATGGCGCTCTGGCCCGGCGTTCCGAATTCCCAGTCGTGGGCGGCCGTCTTGATGGTCGAGTGCAGGGGCAGCCAAGCCGCTTTGTTCGGATCCTCGAAGTCGTTGCAGTAGCCCGTAGCGTCAATGATGATCTTGTCCGACACCACAAACGTCTTGCAGTACTGGTCGTCCGCCGTCAAGTTGTCTTGCTTGTTGTTCGGACGGTGGGTTTCGACGCAAACGTTGTACGAACCGGCGCCCGAGTTGAGCCAACCTTGGTTGAATTCAAACCAGCGGCGACCTCCGCGCGGCATGGGCGGATTGTAGACCACCGTCTCGTAGGCCGACCACGGTCCGTTGTTGACGCGGTAGCGAACCTGAAGCGTATCTACGGGTTTCGCGCCGGTGTTTTCGAGGTAGACCTTGATGGTTGACGTGTCTTCGGGGACAATCAAGTACTCTTTGGTGTCAATGTCTACGGGGCCCATTGAGTTCTGGGGCGGAACGTAGATTTCTACGTCGTCAATGGCCCAGCCGGCACCGGACGATCCGGCGGTCGTACCCATGTTGAAGCGCAGGTTGAGCGGGTTGCTGTTGAAGTTCCACATGGCCAGGGGCAGGGTGGAAGTAATCCAGTTTCCGCTGGTGCTGCCGGTCCATCCCGGTTGGTTGTTCAGTGCCGCGACACCCGATGAGCCGTAGGACGAGCCGTACCAGTTTTGGCCAATGGTTGCGGTGGCGTTGCCGAGAACGTTCCAGGTTCCGTTGTTGAGGTACTCGATGTTGGCGCCGTCCGTTCCGCCAAAGGCGAAGCGGTGCTTGAACCGAATCTCGGCACCCATAATGGTGTCGAAGTTGGTCAACGGCGGCATGCGCAGGTATTCGTTGCCAACGCCCTGGTAGTTCTGGGTGAGCCCCGTCATCCACACGTTGCTGCCCGAAGCGGCCGTAAAGCTCTTGCCCGGCTGCCCCATTTCCCACATTTGAAGGGTTCCGGCACCGCCCTGAACGAAGAAGGCGTATTCGTTACCCACGCAGTTGTCAAAGGTCACGGGGCCGAAGGGGATTCCGACCGAAGTATTGCCCGAAGTAACCTTCGAAGCGGTGTCGTTGCGCGCAAAACCGTCGCCCGCGAGGGTCGTGTAGGCTTTGATCTCAAGGTCGCCCTCCCAGTACGTTACGGGTGAGGTCACCGTCAGGGTAGCTTCAGCGCCCGCGGCAATGCTGGGCACCGTGTAGGTGTAGGTGTTGGTTGCCGTAGGCGTGCAGAGGTCTTTGACCACCACGGTAACCGGAACGTTGGACTTGGCCTGCTTGCCGTAGTTGCGCACCTTGAGCACCAAGTTCTGCGGCGTGGCCAAGAACACGGTGTTCGGTGGTGAGGTGATCGCAGTGACTCCCACGTCGTTGTTGGGGTGCTCGTAGATCAGCAGGTCATCCAGTGCGATGTCGGCCGCTTGTCCTGCGCCCGATTTACCGGCCACCAAACGCATTTTAATCGTTTGTCCGGCGTAGGCCGAGAGGTCAATGAGCTTGTACGCCCAGTCGCCCGTTTCGTTGGTTTGTTGACCACCAGTGATAATACTTGACGGGATGGTTGTCCACGTGTTGCTGCCCGACGGAACCACTTGAACACCCAGTGAGGCAATGTCGGCACCGTACATGTGGTACCAGAACGACATCACGGGGCTCGTCATTCCGCTCAGGTCGACGCAACCTT
Organism: Bacteroidota bacterium; assembly: GCA_041164105.1. Lineage (GTDB taxonomy): Bacteria > Bacteroidota > Bacteroidia > Flavobacteriales > Schleiferiaceae > TMED14. Next base: position 3,295 of record JBEAQA010000032.1, read on the forward strand.
CTTGCTGAAAGAGGGCAAAGGGGCTGTTAGCGCCAAAGTTGCCCTCGGCGTACAGGTAGTTTCCTTT
>JBEAQA010000033.1:0-3026 GCA_041164105.1 Bacteroidota bacterium
CCCATCCGTCGGCTACGGCTCCCTTTGGCATGGTCCAGATTGGCCCGGACACCCGGCGCGACGGCTGGGACGGCTGCAGCGGCTACCACTATACCGACTCGACGGTCTGGGGCTTTAGCCACACGCACCTCAGCGGAACCGGCGTGGGCGACTACGGGGATTTCTTGTTTAAACCTTGGGGTTCCACTTTTCAGGATGCTCCGGTCGCGTTCCGCAAGTCCAGCGAGTCCGCCTCGGCGGGCTACTACGGCGTCACGTTGGCGAGCGGCACCCGGGCGGAATTCACGGCGGCCGAACGCGGCGGGTTTCACCGGTACACGTTCGCCCCGGGCCAACCGGCGGTGGCGTGGATCGACTTGAACTACCGAGACCGCGTGCTGCGATCCAAAGTGATCCAGTTCGGCGAAACCTTGATTTTGCAGCGGGTTAGCCAAGGCTGGGCCCGCGAGCAGCACGCGTACTTGGCAGTGCAGCTTCCGGCCGGAACGCGCGTCGAAGTTCAGGATTCGCTGCACGTTGTGCTGCGCTTTGCGTCGCCCGACGTGGCATTCGCGGTGGGTTTTTCGGGGACCGGTCCCGAGGGGGCGCAGCGCAACCTTTTGGCCACGCTGAAGTCGGCCCCGAGCTTCGCGGCCTGCGCGGCCCGAACGCAGCAGCTTTGGGGTGCCGAGCTCGACCGAGCCCAGGTTACCGGAGGTTCCGCCACGGATCGCCGCATTTATGCCACCGCCCTGTACCACGCGTTCAGCGTACCCAATCTGTGGAGCGACGTGGACGGACGCTACCGCGGAATGGACGGCAAAATTCACGACGACCCCGACCGCAGCCACTACACGGTGTTTTCGCTGTGGGATACGTACCGCACGGCCCACCCACTTTATGCGCTGGTTCAACCTGAACGAACCAACGACTTCATTGCCAGCATGCTGGACATGTACGACCAATCGGGGCGACTGCCCGTTTGGGAACTCGCCGGCAACGAAACCAACTGCATGATCGGCTACCACAGCGTCAGTGTCCTTGCGGATGCGCACGCCAAGGGCTACGCGGTGGACGGCGCCCGAATGCTTCGCGCCATGGTCGCCACGGCCAACGCGCCGGTATTTGGCCTGCCGGACTACCGCGCCAACGGGTACTTGAGCATTCAGGACGAGTCCGAAAGCGTGTCCAAAACGCTGGAATACAGCTACGACGACGCCACCATTTCGTGGACCGCTTCGCGCCTGGGCGAGCCGGCGATTGCCGCAGAATTTTGGCGCCGAAGCCAAGGCTGGGTGAGCCTGTTGGATCCAGAGACGGGATTGATGCGGCCCCGGGATAACGGCGACTTTATGGCCCGCTACGAGCCTCGCGAAGTCAACAACCACTTCACCGAAGCCAATGCGTGGCAGTACAGCTTTGCCCCGGTGCACGACCTGCCGCGCTGGAAGCGCATGCTGGCCGCCCAAGGGCGAAGCTTAGAGGGTCAACTGGACGCCCTGTTTGCCGCGCCCTCGGCCACCGTAGGCCGCGATCAAGCGGACATCACGGGATTGATTGGCCAGTACGCCCACGGCAACGAGCCTTCGCACCACATTGCGTGGCTGTACGCGGCCACGGACCGGTCCGACAAGGGCCATGCGCGCATTCGTGAAATCTTGGCTACGATGTACAGCGACCAGCCCGACGGTTACCAAGGCAACGAGGACTGCGGTCAAATGTCGGCGTGGTACGTCATGAGCTCGTGGGGGCTGTACCCGCTGGTTCCGGGCGAAGCGCGCTACGCGGTGGGCCCCATGCTTTGGGACCGGGTTGCGCTGCGGTCACAAGGCCTAGCCACCGACGTGATCCGCGTAGGCGACGGCTCAGAGTTTACTGGCTACCAAATCGGGGGCGACGCCGCGCGAGCGTGGAGCTACTTGGACCATCAAGATTTGCTTCGCGGCGAATCCATCCGCATGAACCACGGCCCGCAGGCGGTGGCCTTAAAGCCCTACGGGAATGTGGACGTCCGGACTTCGCCGGAGGTGCTTCCGGCTCCTCGGATCCAGGTTCCGCGCCGTTTTGAGGGACGCACCACCGCCCTGATTGACGGCAAGCCGAAGGCCGTAACCCACAGCGAAGTCGTAGTGGTGGGCGACGGAATAACTACGCACCGATCCATTGCGCGCACCACGAAAAAACCCCACGACTGGACGGCCCAAATCACCCACGGTCAGCCCAACCCCCAGTACCATCCCGGCGATGCCAGTTTGGTCGACGGCGTTCGGGGCGACGTCGATTGGCGCAAAGGCGAATGGACGGGAATTCAAGGGCAAGACCTGGTCGTCGAGCTGCGTCCGGCCCGAGTTAAGCGATTAAAAGAGCTTCACCTCAAAGTCACCCTACTCAAAGACATCAAGTCGTGGATCGCTCTACCCGATTCGGTACAGCTTTGGGTGGTGCTCGACGACGGCACGGAATGGCTTGCCGCGGAATCCGCCTGGGCGGAAGCCAAGACTGATGAACCCAGCTACATCGCCAGCTGGGCCACGTCGTACCAAGCTGAAACGGCGCGCGAAGGCCGCATTGCCGCACTGCGTTTTCGTTTTAGCAACCCGGGCGTACTGCCTGATTGGCACCCGGGTGCGGGCGGCGAAACGTTTATTTTCGTCGACGAACTCGAATTGAGCACCAAGTAGGTCCGAACTTTACGGGATGCGATTCGTAGTTACGTGGGTGTTGACCAGCTTGGCCTTCGGGATTTGGGGTCAAGCACTCCCCCAGCCTCCAGCCAATGAGTGGTACCGCACGGACGTAGTTCCGCGCATCGACATCACGATTCCGCCCGACAGTTTAGCCGCCCTATTCGCCAACGTCACGAGCGACTACGAGTACCATGCCCAATTCGCCTACACGGCGCCGGGGTACAGCATTTCGGGAAGCACAGTGGGGTTCCGCCTGCGCGGAAACACGTCGCGCTACAGTGGCAAAAAGTCGTTCAAAATCACGTTCAACCGCGACGTTTCGGGGACCCGAATTCAGGGCGTCAAGGCACTCAACCTCAA
>JBEAQA010000034.1:0-3148 GCA_041164105.1 Bacteroidota bacterium
GCGGCGGTAAAAGCGCCACGTCATGGCACCGGCCGCAATGGTGAGCCCGACGGCCAGGGCCACCCACACGCCGACGGCACCCCAGTCGAAATAGGTTCCGATGACCCACTCGAGCGGCAACGCGACCACGTAGTAGGCCACAAACGTGAACAGGGTCGGGACTTTGACGTCTTGGATTCCGCGCAAAGCCCCCAGGGCGGTGGCCTGCATGCCGTCCGAGATTTGGAAGAGCGTCGCCACAATTAGAAGCTGGCCGGCCAAGCGCGCTACGCCCACCTCGTCAGTGTAGAGAAACGGAAACAGGTTGCGCCCGAACAAAAACGTCAGGCCAGTGAACGTCATGAACAGCACCGTAAGAATAAAGAGACTCGTCGCCGCCTCGCGCGCGGCCGCGTGGTCGCGCTGCCCGAGGTACTGGCCAATGCGGATGGTGGCGGCGGCCCCAAGGCCTGTGGCGGCCATGTAGCTGATGCTGGCCAAGCTGATGGCCACCTGGTGGGCGGCGAGGGCTTCGGCCCCGTAGGTTCCGATGATCCAGGCCGACAGCGCAAAGGCCGAAACCTCAAAGATGTACTGAAAGCCCGTGGGCACGCCCAGCTTCAGGAGCGCCCATACCCGGTGCAGCGTGATGCGCGCGGCGGACCAGATTTCGAGGTCGACGATTCCGCGCCGAAAGAGGTAGACGTACATGCCCGCAAACATGTACAGTCGGGCGATGAGCGTGGCGATGCCGGCACCGAGCATTCCCCAGGCCGGAAACCCAAGCCAGCCAAATATGAGCAGGGCATTGAGGACGATGTTCAGGGAATTGCCAATCAGGCTTAAGCGCATCGGAATTTTGGTTTCGCCCATGCCCTCGAGGTACTGCTTGCCGGCCATAAAGAGCATGAAGGGCAGGTAGCTCAGCGAAACCACAAAAAAGTAGTCGCGGTAGGCGTCGATGACGCGCGGATCCTGGCCCGTCTGCTCAGCGCCCCAGGCCATCGCGTAGGCCATCAGCGTCATGAGCAGTGCGGCTCCGGCGTTGACCGCCACGGCGTTTTTAAGCAGCTGCTGGCCCTTGGCCTTGCGGCGCTGCCCGTGGGCGTGGGCCACGAGCGGAGTCAGCCCGTAGGCCATTCCGATGCCAAACACCAGCGGAACCGACAAGATGCTGTTCGCCAGCGAAACGGCCGCCAGCGGAATGTAGCCGAGACGGCCCACCATCACCGAATCAGCTACCGACGCCGCAATGTGGCCCACCTGACCGGCGACCACAGGAAGGGCGAGCGGCGCGTTTTCGCGCCACTGAAGTCGGTTCCAGAAACGCATTAGAGCTTAGTCTTCGAGGTCTTCGTAGCGGTCGACTTCGCGCTGGTAGAAGGCCTGCGCCTCGCCGAGCAACTTGGCCATTTCGTCGGTCAAGTCCGCCTCGTCTTCGCCGTCGACGTCGTCGAGCCATTCAATCTCGTCGGTGTCGAGGTCCATGACGAAGCGCGGAAACTCCGTGTGGATCAGGTAGACGCTTTCGGGGTGGTCGGTGTTGTCGCCAACAAGAAACTTGGGGATGGCCATAGCTGCAGGGAGTTCGTTGATTCCCCCGAAGGTACGCCGCCGCCGCAGTACATTTAGCCCGTGAAGCTGCTTTTTTTCGCCCGAAAAAGCCTTTGGGCGCAGCCCGGGGGCGACACCGTGCAGGTGGAGCAGACCGCAGCCGCCCTCGCCCGGCGGGGCCACGAGGTTCGGGTGGTCACCGAGTCGTCGGATCTGCTCCGCGCCCTGGCCGCCGACGGCCCTTGGGACGTGCTGCATTCCATCAATTTGGGCCGCTGGGCCGACCAGATTCCGTGCCTCGAGGCGCGCCGTGCCTACCCAGCGATGCGCTGGGTGGTGAGCAGCGTGCTGGTCGACTACGGGGCCTACGACGCGCAGCGGGTGCCGGGGGCTTCGGCGGTTCCGAGCGGAATTTTAGAAGCGTTTAAAGCGTTGGTCCGCGCCGCCCGAGGCCAGGATCGCTGGCCGGGATGGGGCGTTCTTCGCCCTTCGAAGCTGTCTGCCGAGCTCGCCTGGGGCGCAGATGCCCTGGTGAGCACCACCGAATTTGAGGCGGAGCTCTTGCGTCGTCGTTGGAACCTGGGCTCCAGCGTGTTCACCGTGGGTCCGGGCGCCGACCACCTGCCCGTGCGGCCCCGGCCCACCGGCCACCTTCGCCGCGGATGGCTACTGCCCGCGCGGATCGAGGGCCTGAAGAACCAAGTCTTTGCCCTCGAACTTTGGGAGCGCCTTGCCCGACGCGGGTTTACCGAACCCCTTCGACTGTACGGCGACGCCGCGCCCAACCACGGCCGCTACCGCCGCGCCGTGGAGCGCGCCCTTCGCTCGGCCCGGGCCGCCGGAGCCGACGTGGAATGGTTACCCCGACTTGAACCCGAAGAGCTGGCCGCCGCCTACGGCGCGGCGCGCGGCGTGCTCGTGCCGTCCTTATTTGAAACCTACGGCCTCACCGTGGCCGAAGCCCGACGCGCCGGCTGCCAAGTCGTGGCCGCCCCCGGGGTCGCCGGTGCGGCCGAATGGGGCGACGAAGTGTTCGTCGCAGACCTGAACCTCGACGACTGGGAATCGACCGTCCGGGCCGCCGACGCACAAGCCGATGTCGAACTTGGGTCCGACCGGGCCCCGTTGCGCACCTGGGACCGCGCCGCGGAAGCCCTTGAAAACGTGTACCTCGGACTCCGGGGCCGCGTCGCGATTACGGGATCCCGCGGGCTGCCCAACCGCTACGGCGGCTACGAGGAACTCGTCGACCATCTGGCGCGCGGCCTCGCCGAGCGCGGCTGGCGCGTCGACGTAGCCACCTCGTCGACCCACCCGGTCCGCGAATGGTCCCACCCCGGCGTTCGCCGCCGAGTGCACCGCGATCCCGAGCCCTGGATGGGTTCCGCCGGCCAGTTCATCTACGACCTGCTCAGTCTGCGCGACGCCGCCCGGCAGCGTCCCGACGTCCACCTCACGCTGGGAACAACCTCGAGCGCGCCCTGGCTGGCCGTCAAGGGATTGCGCGGAAGCGCTCCGCTCGCCGTGCACCTCGACGGCCTGGAATGGATGCGCGGCAAGTATTCGCCCGCCGTGCAGCGCTACCTGAAGTGGGCCGAACGCACCGCGGCCGAAG
>JBEAQA010000035.1:0-3274 GCA_041164105.1 Bacteroidota bacterium
GGTATCCTGTCGTCGCTCTTCACGGCCATCTTCGTGACCCGTCTGTACATTGAGTGGCGCATGGCCAAGGGCGGAACCATGAACTTCACCACCAAAGCCACCGAAAAGTGGTTTGTGAACACCAACTTCAATTTCTTGAAGACCCGGACCAAGGCGTACATGTTCTCGGGCATTCTGATGGTTGTGAGCATTGCGGCCCTGTTCACCAAGGGTCTGAGCTACGGCGTCGACTTTGAGGGCGGCCGCACGTACCAAGTTCGCTTTGATCAGTCGGTGGAAGTGTCCAAAGTAAGCAGCGCTCTGGCAAAGGTTTTTGTGGATGCGAACGGCAAGTCCTTCGCTCCGATTGTCAAGACCTTGGGTACGCCGGACCAAGTAGTGATTACCACCAACTTCCGTGTTTCAGAAACGGGTGCTGAAGTCGAAGAGGCGCTCCGCGCACAGCTCTACCAGGGTGTCAAGGGCTTCTACGCCAACGCTCCTGCTGAAGCAACGTTTGATAACCCAGGCGATGAAGGCTTGGGTATCGTAGCCTTCCGTCAGGTAGGTCCGACCGTTGCGGACGACATTGCCAATTCCGCCGTGTGGGCAATTCTGTTCTCGCTCTTGGGCATTTTCGTGTACCTATTGGTGCGCTTTAGCCGCTGGCAGTACTCGCTCGGAGCCGTGGCGGCCCTCGTGCACGACGTGGTAATCACGCTGGGTGCCTTTGCCCTCTTGGACGGAATCCTGCCCTTCTCACTTGAGGTAGACCAGGCCTTCATCGCGGCCATCCTTACGGTAATCGGTTACTCGCTGAACGACACCGTGGTGGTCTTCGACCGAATCCGCGAGTTCATCACGGGCCACAAAGGTTCGCGCACCGACGAGACGGTGATCAACAACGCCTTGAACGCCACGCTCAGCCGTACGTTCAATACCTCGATGACCACCATCGTGGTACTGTTGGTGATCTTCTTCTTAGGTGGAGAGGTGCTTCGCGGATTTATTTTCGCCATCCTCTTTGGTATCGTAATTGGTACGTACTCTTCGCTGTTCATCGCCTCACCGGTACTTTACGACAGCTCGAAGAAGAAGAACTAAGCGAACATGACCTTGCTCTTTATCAGCACCGGAGAAGTAGTTATCCTGCTTTTCGCGGTGCTGATGCTTTTTGGGCCCGACCGGCTTCCCGGTTTTGTCCGTTCCTTAGCCAAGGGGATTCGTACGGTTAAGAACGCCCAGGCCGACTTGACCCAGCAAATGACCCAAATGGCCAAGGACGAGCCTTCCCTGCGCGAGGTTTCGGACGTCGTGAAGGACGTAAAGGACGAAATTGAGGGGGTAGTGCCGAGAAAAAAGTAAAAATTCGGCGGTAGGCATCTTTTTAAAGGGGGTGTTGATAAAAAATACTACTTTTTTTGAATTGACCCCCTAGGGTTCAATACCTTTGTGGCAAACAAAACCACTTTTGCCATGCCCACGTCCCGTTATTTAGGTCTTGAAGCGGCCCTCAGCCACAAACCTTCGGTATTTGCCAAGCCGGCCGGCAAGGCCTCAGAATACTTCGGTGCCAACGTCTTTAACCAAAAGGCGATGCGCGAGTACATGCCCAAAGAGGCGTTTGAATCCGTAATGAAGGCTATCGACCGCGGCGACAAGATCGACCGCGCCATTGCGGACCAAGTGGCTACGGCCATGAAGGCCTGGGCTATGGCTAAGGGTGCTTCGCACTACACGCACTGGTTTCAGCCGCTGACGGGTGCGACCGCCGAAAAGCACGATGCCTTCTTCGAGCCGACGGCCGACGGCTACGCCATTGAGAAGTTCAACGGCGGCATGCTCGTTCAAGCCGAGCCGGACGCGTCGAGCTTTCCGAACGGCGGAATTCGCAACACCTTCGAAGCCCGCGGCTACACGGCCTGGGATCCCACTTCGCCCGCATTCGTCCTCGCGGACACCCTGTGCATTCCGACGGTATTCGTAGCCTACACGGGCGAGGCCCTCGACAACAAAACGCCGCTGCTCCGCTCGCTGCAGGTCATCGACCACGCCGCAACCGCGGTATGCCAGTACTTCGACAAAAACGTGTCGAAAGTGCACGCGACGTTGGGGTGGGAGCAAGAGTACTTCCTCATTGACGAGGCACTGTACCACGCGCGTCCTGATTTGGTGATGACTGGCCGCACCCTCGTGGGCCATTCGCCGGCGAAGGGCCAGCAGATGGAGGACCACTACTTCGGCAGCATCCCCGAGCGCGTCATCCAGTTCATGCGCGAAATTGAATTTGAGAGCCACCTGCTCGGAATTCCGGTCAAGACCCGCCACAACGAGGTAGCTCCAGGTCAATTTGAGTTTGCGCCCATTTTTGAGGAGGCCAACGTGGCCGTGGACCACAACTCGCTGTTCATGGACCTGCTCGAGAAGATCGCGCCGCGCCATCACTTCCGCGTGCTTCTGCACGAGAAGCCCTTTGCCGGCGTCAACGGTTCGGGCAAGCACAACAACTGGTCGCTGGCCACCGACACCGGCATCAACCTGCTGGCTCCGGGCTCGACGCCCAAGCGCAACCTGCTGTTCTTGAGCTTTTTTGTGAATACGATTAAGGCCGTACACGACCGTGCTGACCTGATTCGTGCCGCCATTGCTTCGGCCAGCAACGACCACCGCCTGGGGGCCAACGAAGCGCCGCCGGCGATCATCTCGGCCTTCATCGGAAGCCAGCTCACCGAAGTGCTCGACGAACTCGAGAAACTCGAAAGCGGCAAGATGTCGCCCGAGAAAAAGACAGAGCTCAAGCTCAACGTCGTGGGCAAGATTCCCGAAATCCTGCTCGACAACACGGACCGCAACCGCACGTCGCCCTTCGCCTTTACGGGCAATAAGTTCGAGCTCCGCGCCGTAGGCTCGCTGGCCAACTGCTCGCAGGCCATGACCACGTTGAACCTCATCGTGGCCGACCAGCTTCTGCAGTTCAAAGCGGACGTAGACGCCCAAGTGGCCAAAGGACTGAAGAAGGACGACGCCATCTTTAACGTCCTTAAGGACTACGTCAAGGCGTCCAAGACGATCCGTTTTGAGGGCGACGGCTACAGCGACGATTGGAAGGATGAAGCGGCCAAGCGCGGACTGAAGAACACCCCGGACACGCCGCGTGCTTTGGATTTCTTGGTCACGGCAGACGCCGAAGCCCTGTTTGCCAAGCACGCCGTGCTGAGCAAGGTGGAACCTCACGCCCGCTACGAGATCCTGCAAGAAGAGTACTTCAAGCACTTGCAAATCGAGAGCCGCACTT
>JBEAQA010000036.1:0-3608 GCA_041164105.1 Bacteroidota bacterium
TTTGGGGCCCAAGGTACGTTCGGCGAGCCACGCGGAACAAAGCCCGATGCACCAACCGGCCAAAACATCTTCGGTCCAATGGTAGTGCAGCACGAGGCGACTCATGCCCACTGCTACCCCCATCGCCAGGTACCACCACGTCCATTCGGGCTTTCGGTACGCCAAGAACAGCGCAAAGAAGGCGCCCACCGAACTGTGTCCGGACGGGAACGACTTCAGCAACGCCGGATCAAGCATCGTGGATTTCCGAATACCGTCCACCACGCCGTAGGGCCGAAGTGCATCCGGCCAAATCAGATTTTTGCCCAATTGCGGAATCAGGGCCGCCGCCGCAAATCCCACCAGAAAAACCGTCCATTCTTCGCGCCCGCTGCGCCGCAAGCCCAACCAGAGCGCAATAACCAGCGCAAATCCACCGTCGCCCAACGCAGTAATTCCGTGCATCAATTCAAACCACGGAATGCGGTCCAGCGAACGGTGCAGCTCGTGCGACCCCAACGCCCACGTGGTGAACGCCAGCGCCAACGAGGCCAAACTAAAAAATACGAGTGCCCGGCGCTCCGTCACGAGCCGACGGTGCGCAGCAGGGTGGTGATTTGACTTTGCCACAGCGACTTCATTTCCGATTCTTCGTCCGCTTCCACGTAGTCGGTCACGGTAAGCAAACCGTCGCCGGTCAGGTCGTCGACGTCAATGCGGAACTCGAACGAAAACTTCGAATCGCTGTCGTCGTGCTCCCACTTGTACTGAATAAAGAAATTGGTTTTTTTGCGCACCACCGTGGCCACCTCTTCGCTGTCGCCCCAGAAAAAGCGAAACGTGTCCCCGCGGGAATTCACGTCGTCGCAGAACCATTCGGACAGACCGCTCGGGGTGCTCAAAAACGAATACAGCATGGCCGCCGAGCAGCGCACGGGGAATTCGATGACGAGCGGAACGCGATCTGGCATGTCAATTATCTTGGGTTGGTGCTGCAATATAAACCTTCAGGTCCTTCGTTCAAGAAAAATTTGTGCCATTTTAAACCTGATTAAAATCAACTGCCGCGTCGCACCGAATCCCGACCTTTAACGTATGAAAAGAATCCTATTCACCCTCGCCATCCTGGGGACCGCCGTGGTCCAAGCTCAAGACGCCCGCGACGCGCACTCCAGCCGCTACGCCTTTGCTCCTTCGGGATTTAGCATTCCCAAGGACAGCGCGTACCTCAATGTGGTGGGCCCGCTCATCGATTTTCAGGTCGGAATCACCGACCACTTTGCCGCCGGAATCGGAACTCCGCTCTTCTTAGGCGTATACGGCACGGCCTCGTACGGGGCGGAACTCGCACCCAAGCTGCACGCTAAAGTGGGAGCGCTCGCCGGGGTGCCCATCGTCGGCTCAGGGACCTTTGCCCTGCCCTTTGCCGTAGCCACCTGGGGAACCCCGTCGTCCAACGTGAGCGCCGGACTGGGCTACCTGAGCTTCACGGGCGACCTCGACATGAATTCCGGTTTGGCCTACAACGCCAGCGGCTACACCGCCTTTGGGGCCCGATTTGGATTCACCGCCGAGGTGTGGCAGTTGACGTCTGAAGAGGTCACGGCCATCTTGCCCGCCCTGCGCATCTACAGCCGCCGGAGCAAATCCTACTTCAACGTGGGCTTCTTGAACATTCGCTACCCGGAATACGACCCGACCCTCTTGGGCTACGACACCAACTGGGACGGCATAGTGGACACCCAAGATCCAGCTTCTGGCGGCAACCAAGTCTACGACTACGACAACTTGCAGCGCACCTGGCAGCGCATTACGGCCCCGGCGTTCACCTTTGCGTACTATTTGTAGTTCCTTTTGCGGAATCCCCTCTTCTGCCCTACTTTTGCCGCCCATTCCGGCGAGGTAGCTCAGATGGTTAGAGCGCAGGATTCATAACCCTGAGGTCGGGGGTTCGATTCCCCCCTTCGCTACTCCGGAAATTCAACCCAGGCCTACCGCCTGGGTTTTTTTTATTTTTTCTTGGAGCCCGGCTTCAGCGGCTTCATGTGCTTTAGGGCCTTCTTCAATTTTAGCTTATAACCGCCCCCGTAGTTGGTGGTCTTCTTGTTCTTGTCCTTTTTCTCGTGAAAGGCAGCATCGGGCCCGTCGGGCTTAGGGGGCGGTGGTTGGCGCATGCCGCCAAGTTAGTGCGGGCGAAGCAGACTTTTTCGTGCGGAACTTCACTCCTTGCGCTGGAGCAGCACGCCCCCCACGTCCACGGAGTCAGGAACAATATGCCCCTCGTGCCGGCGAGTATTGGCCAAATCCACCTCCCACCGGTAGTACCGCATGGCGTAGGCCGCCAATTCGTGGTTCAAGCGCAATTCGGGGCTCACATTAAAGGCCGCTCGCGGGGCAAAATCCCCGCGGTGGGCCGCAAGCGACGCCCGCAGGGCGGTATCTCGTTCTACCCGGCGAAGCGGCAGCGTGGCTACGCCGGCCAGCGCGAGGATTCCGAGCACCCCCATCGCCCATGGTTTGCGGACGGAGGTTCCGCCCCGGACCGCATTGGCCAAACCCAAGGCCGCAAAGGGAAGCGACGTGATCAGGTAGAAGTCGCGCTGCTCGTGCGTGACCATCAACGGAATCGACGCGCACAAGCTCAGTGCCAGCACGGCCAGCACCCTACGGTCGACGGCGGGGCGCAGCGTACCGAAGCGCAACCACGCTGCGGCCAGCGATGTTGCAAACAGTACCGCCCACTGCCCGAGCAGGGGCCCGAGAAGCCACCATCGGGCCGACGTCGTCACCGCGCGATCCTGGGTAAACGTGCGCACCAGGCGGTTGCCCGCGTTGCGCAGAATTGCCTCGCGGGCGTCGTCCCAAAGCCACAGCATCGCGGCAGCGGCAAGCACTACGGCCCCAACCGAAGCAAACCGGCGCAGGGCCACCGCTCCGGGCAGCACCGAACCCAGTGCCAAGATGGGCAGCCAAGCGAGCGGAAACAGCCCCTGCGGGCCTTTGAACAAGGCGGCGCCCACGGTCAGGATTCCGCCCAACCAAGCCCATCGCGGGTGCATCATGGCCACGGCAGCCCATACGGTGAAGGGAGCCATCCACATTTCTTGAACGTGGTTGCCCATGCCCCAGCCCACTAAGGGTGCCGAACTCCACACGACCAAGGTCCATAGGGCGGTTTCTCGGGGTGCTTCGGGCCACACGTTGCGCTGCAGCGCTATGAGTCCAAACGCTGTGGCGACCCATGCAAGGGCCATAAAAACGCGTTCGGTCCAAAGGGTTCCGCCCATGGTGCGAAAGAGCAGCGATTCCATGCCCGTGAACATGGGGAGCTGCTCCGAATACGGCACCGGCGACGACGGCTGGTAGACCGGAGCCCAAAAGCTGCCCAACCCGTCCGCTAAATTCTGAGCCACCGCGGCGTAGATCTGGCCGTCCATGAACATGCCGTCCTGAAGCCAAAAGGGTGCGACCCCCCAGGCCAGTACCGCCAGAAGTGCAAGCAGGGCCGGCTTCATCGGCGGCGATGCGGCGGTTCACCGCGGTAGCCGGGGCCGGGCTGGTGAAAATCTTTGGGGCGCGGACCTTCGCGGCGTTCGGTGGGGTTGCCGTCGCTGTCTTTGACCGCTTCG
>JBEAQA010000037.1:0-3306 GCA_041164105.1 Bacteroidota bacterium
CAGGCGGTCGAAATTCAGGTTCAAGAGGTCGTCATCCACGGCGACAGCTCGCCCGAGGAATACCCCCTGCAGCCCAAGCGCCACAGCCTGGAATTCCTTCGGGAAATCGCGCACTTGCGCCCCCGTACGGCGACGTTTAGTGCGGTGTTCCGCATCCGCCACGAAGCCCAGTATGCCGTGCATCAGTTTTTTCACGAGCGCGGGTTTTACCATTGGGCGACCCCCATTATCACGTCAAGCGACGCGGAGGGCGCGGGCGAGATGTTCCGCGTGACGTCCCTGCCAGCCGACAATCCGCCCCGTACCGAAACCGGCGAGGTCGACTTTAGCGAAGACTTTTTTGGTCAGAGCACCAACCTGACGGTAAGCGGCCAGCTCGAGGGCGAGCTCGGCGCCATGGCCCTCGGCAAGATTTACACGTTTGGCCCGACGTTCCGCGCCGAAAATTCGAACACTACGCGCCACCTGAGTGAGTTTTGGATGATTGAGCCTGAGATGGCGTTTTACACGCTTGAAGACAACATGCAGCTGGCCGAGGATTTTGCCAAGCACATCATTCGCCACGTGCTCGACCGCTGCGCCGACGACCTGGCCGTGCTCGACCAGCGCCTTCAGCAAGAGGAGCAGGCCAAGCCCGCCGCCCAGCGCCAGCCCATGGGCTTGGTCGAGAAGCTCAATTTTGTGGTAAGCAATCCCTTTGTGCGCTGCAGCTACACCGAGGCGATCGAAATCCTCAAGGCGTCCAAGCCCAACCAGAAGGGGCAGTTTGCCTACACGATCGAGGCCTGGGGCGCCGACCTGCAGTCGGAGCACGAGCGCTACTTGGTCGAGAAGCACTTTCAGGCTCCGGTGATCTTATTTGATTACCCGGCGTCGATCAAGGCATTTTACATGCGCTTGAACGAAGACGGCAAAACGGTGCGCGCGATGGACGTCTTATTCCCCGGAATCGGCGAGTTGATCGGCGGAAGCCAGCGCGAGGAGCGCCACGACGTGCTCGTCGAAAAAATGAAGGCCGTGGGCATCGACCCCCACCACCTGGACTGGTACCTCGATACCCGCAAGTTTGGCACCTGCGTGCACAGCGGATTCGGCCTGGGTTTTGAGCGCATGATTCAGTTCCTCAGCGGAATGGGCAACATCCGCGACGTGATTCCGTTCCCGCGGTTCCCGGGGAGCGCCAAGTTTTAATCGGCTAAAATTCCGCCCAGACCCGTGCTACGCCAGTCCCAAGCCCTGAAGCTCCAGCAAAAGCTGTCGCCGCAGCAAATCCAGCTCATGAAGCTGATCCAGCTGCCGACGCAGGCGTTGGAAGAGCGCATTCAGGAGGAGCTCGAGGTCAATCCGGCGCTCGAAAACGAAACGCAGGTCGACCAAGACCCCTACGAGGCCGAATACGACGCGCCCGAAGAGGATTTTGGCGGAGATCAAGCGGCCGACGACTACGCAGAATCCCAGGAGTACGAGTTTGCCGACGATCTTTTCGACGATACGCCAGACTACAAGCTGTCGGCCAACAATTATTCCGCCGACGACGAGACGTACGAGGCGCCGATTGTGGCCCGGCTGGACCTGAGCGACGTGCTGCACGAGCAGCTGGCCTTGCGCAGCCTTAGCCCCCAAAAGGAGGCCCTGTGCAAGTACCTCATTGGCACCCTCGACGACGACGGCTACCTGCGCCGCGAGCTGGTTGACATCGTCGACGATCTGGCGTTTTCGCTCGGAATTTTTATTGAGGTCCGCGAACTCGAGGAGGCGCTGCACGTGATTCAGTCCATGGATCCGTCGGGCGTCGGCGCCCGCAACCTGCAGGAATGCATGGCCCTTCAATTGGCCCAGCGGCCCGAAACGCCCAGCGTGCGAATTGCCCGGGCCTTGGTGGAGCGCTACTTTGACGAGTTGGCCAAGCGCCACTACAGCCGCATGATGCAGGGTCTGGGCATCGACGAAGCCGCCCTCAAAACCGCCCTGGAAGAAATCGGGCGGATCAACCCCAAGCCGGGCGGAAGCGCAACCCAGGGCGCGGAACCCAGCCAGGCCGTGGTCCCCGACTTTTTGGTCAGCGTCTTGGACGGCAAGCTCGAACTCAAGCTCAACGGCCGCAACGCGCCCGAGCTCAACGTCAGTCGCGAATACAAGGAGATGCTCTCGCACTACCGCCAGGCCAAGGGCTTTGACAACGACCAGCAAAAGGAGGCCTTCACCTTCATCAAGAGCAAAATCGACAGCGCCAAGTGGTTTATCGACGCCATCAAGCAGCGCCAGCAGACGCTGCTGCTGACGATGTCGGCCATCATGCGCTACCAAGAGGAGTACTTTCTCACGGGCGACGACCGAAAGCTCAAGCCCATGATTCTCAAGGACATCGCCGACGAGGTGGGCATGGACATTTCGACCGTCAGCCGCGTAGCCAGCCAGAAGTACGTCCAGACTCCGTTCGGAACCTTTTTGATCAAGCGCTTTTTCAGCGAGAGCATGACCAATTCAGAGGGTGAAGAGGTTTCGACCCGAGAGATTAAAAAAATCCTCGAAGAGAGCATTGGCGAAGAGGATTCGCGCGATCCGCTGACCGACGACGCACTGGCCAAGTTGCTCAAAGACAAGGGCTACCCCATCGCTCGCCGGACGGTAGCCAAGTACCGCGAGCAGCTCGGTATTCCCGTCGCCCGCTTGCGCAAAACGCTTTAAGCAACCCGATTACTCATTCGCGCACGGCGAACTCTGCTCGTTCCACACGCAGTTCGGCCGGACGAAGTATGTTTGTATACTTCACAAATTACATAGCCGAACCATGCGCGCGATTCGTATTCTTTTAGCCCTTCTGCTCTTGGCCCCGCTGGCCTCGAAGGCCTCCCACATTATCGGTGGCGACATTCAGTACAAGTACGTGGGCGACTCCACGGGCGTAGCCAACCAGTACCGCATCAAGTTGGTGCTGTACCGCGAGCTTACGGGCATTGGTTTGGGTACGACCCAGACCGTGCAGATTGTTTCGTCTAGCTGCAACATCAGTACCAGCACCCAGGTCAACCTGGCGATTCCCGAGTTTTCGGCGGCCACATTAGGGGCCTTTGACTGCATTCCGCAGTCGGCGGCGACGTTTTCGCCCATGGTCAACGTGTACATCGGCTACGTAACCCTGCCCACCCTTTGCCCGGACTACAAGATGTACTGGGCGTCGTGCTGCCGCCCTCCGGGCATTACCGGAATTACAGGTTCGGCCGGCGTTGGCTTTTACTTTGAAGCGGAACTCAACAACACGGTGACCACGGGACCGAATAACTCGTCGCCGACGTTTGTGTCGAC
>JBEAQA010000038.1:0-2818 GCA_041164105.1 Bacteroidota bacterium
CATTGTTTTCAATGTTCCCCATCGCCACGTTGACCGTGGACGGGGCGGCGGACTCTTCCATCACCAAATACTGGCGCATCTGAAGAATGACATCAAGGGGGTCGATGTTGACGGGGCAGGCTTCCACGCAGGCGTTGCAGGTGGTGCAGGCCCACAGCTCTTCGCGGGTAATCCAGTCGTCGAGCAATGTTTTTTGGGTGGCGGAATCTCCACCGGCGAGCACCTCTTCAACGCGGTCGCGCGTCGCCATCATGATGCGGCGGGGCGACAGTTTCTTGCCGGTTTGGTTCGCCGGGCACTCGCTGGTGCAGCGTCCGCACTCGGTGCAGCTGTAGGCGTTGAGCAGGTTGGCGAAGTGCAGGTCGTGCACGTCCTTGGCGCCAAAGCGCGCGGGCGGAACTGCGTTCGGGTCCGGCACAAAGCTGGGGTCCATCATCGACTTGATTTCGGTGGTCACCGAATTCATGGCCGGAATCTGTCCGCGCGGCGCCAGCTTGCTGTACCACACGTTCGGAAAGGCCAGGATGATGTGGAAGTGCTTGCTCTTGGGCAGGTAGTTCAGAAAGGCCAAGATGCCCACGAAGTGCAGCCACCACATCGACGTGGCGAAGGCGCTCAGGGCCGAGGCGCTCCAACCGCCGAAGAGCGGCAGCAGCATTCCGCTGATCCACCACGGGGAACCGGTTGCTAGGTGCGGGTTGCTGGCTAAGTGGTGCTGGTATTCCGCCGCGTTCATCAGCAGAAGGGCCGACATGAGGACAATTTCGATGACGAGGATGTTCACGGCGTCCCGCTGGGGCCAGCCGGCGAGGTCCGGGTGCTTTAAGCGGTCGGGACCGGCGACGAGCCGGCGGCCCAAAAAGACCAAACAGGCCACGATCACCAAGAAGCCGAGGACTTCAAAGAAGTTCATCAGACCGTCGTAGAGGCCGCCCAGCGGCGCGCGAAGCAGCCGGTGGGTGCCCAAAACCCCGTCGAGCACAATCTCAAGGACCTCAATGTTGATGAGCACGAAGCCTACGTAGACGATGAGGTGCATGGCGGCCGCCAGGGGGCGCGGACCCATTTTGCCTTGGCCTAAGGCGACGCGCGCCATGGTGGTCCAGCGCTCGGAACGGCGGTCGTGGCGGCCCGAAGGGCGGGCGAGGGCTAGGCCGCGGCGGAGGCGGCGAACTTGGTAGGTAAAGCCGGCGACGCCTGCGGCAAACACGGCGGTAAATACGATACTCGAAATCATTCTTCTTCTACGCGGCTGGGTCGGCGACCAAACACCGACAGTCGAACATAGCGCTCTGGGTGGTAGCGCAAATCAAGAAGCAGTCGGTCGAGCGACTGCACGGTCTTGTCAATTTGGGTGTAGAGCGAATCTTGAGCACTCAAACGGCCGAGGGTGCCTTCGCCGTTGGCGATGCGGCCGGTTACGATGTCGAGGATTCGCGACGTGCGCTCAAGGGCCATCATGGTTTGACCCACGTTGGCTTGGCCCAGCGAGTCCGAAATGTTGGCTACGTTCTCAAAAACGCGTTCGAGTTCGCCGCGGTTGTCGGCCAGCGTCTTCGAAAGCTTTTCAAAATTTTGGGTAGCACGGCCCAAGGATTCGCGGTTTTCGGCCATGTAGGTCGAAAGTTCCGTCGTGATTTCGTTGAGGTGAATCAGCGATTGGTTGACGTTGCTGAACGACGAGCGGAAGTCGCGCTCGACGCCACCTTGTAGGAACCCGGTAAGGATTTGGATGGCCGTATCCAGCGAAGCAATGAGCTTTTCGGTCTTGACTTTGACGGGCAGCACTTCTTTGTTGATGGCGTCGCCGAGGGACTCTTCGATGGCGCTGCGGAGGGTGTCACCGTCTTCAACCAGGACCGAGCCGTTGCCAATTTGCAGCGCGATTTCTTTGGCGCCCAGCAGGTCGCTCGACTTGATTTGGGCAAGGGTCGTGACCGGAATGGGGTACTTGGTGTTGATGGTCATCGCCACCACCACGCGGCCGGACTGGTCGGGGTGGAAGTAGATGTCCTCAATACGGCCCACGGCTAAGCCGTTGATCGTGACGGGCTGCGAACCCATGATGCCTTCTACGCGGTCGTAAACGGAATAGATGGTGATGCCTTCTTTGAACAGGCGGCTGTTTTTGAGGTACGAAATTCCGAAGTAGAGCACCAGCGCTGCGGCGAGTACGACCAATCCGGCTTTGAGTTCACGAGAAAGCATGGGCATCCAAGTTACGGTTTTTTGAGGGCTTGTTCGGCCTCGTCCAAGGTGATGCGGGCGGTTCCGCGGTACGCGACCAAGAAGGCATCCGGAAACCCTTTAGCACGCGCTTGCGCCAAAGCGGCCACAGCGGCTTCGCGCGAAGCATGGCGCCCCGCCAGGTAGCGGTAAAGGCGTCCGTCCTTGAGGTAAAACACACCGGGAAGGGCATTGAAGGGCTCTTCATTCGGGCTTTTGAGCAGTCCGCTGACGCTCAACTGCACGCTGTAGAAGACGTCGCTGACGACGGGAGCGGCTTCGGTGGCTTCGGGCTCTGGGGCCGTCGGTTGCGGGCTAGCCGGCTTGGCTGTGGCCACTTCGGCGGGAGCTTGCACCGGGGCCTCCACCGCGGGGACCACCGCGGGGGCGGGGACCGTTGGTTTAGCCGCAACGGGCGCTTCGTTCGGGATTCCGCCCTCGCGGCGAACCTTGTACTGCGCAAACGAACGCGCAATGGCCTGCGCCATTTGGTCTTGGCCGTCGTCCGTCATGAGGAAGTCCTCTTCGGCGCTGTTGGTCAAAAAGCCAAGCTCAATGAGGATGGCCGGCATCGCCGTGCGGCTGGTCACGT
>JBEAQA010000039.1:0-5531 GCA_041164105.1 Bacteroidota bacterium
CTGTGGACGGGCTACCTGCCCGAGTGGCTGCCGATTTGGGGCGGAGACTATTTTCAGTTCTTTCGGCCCATTTTTAATTTGGCCGACGCCTACGTGACCGTAGGGGTGGTCTTTTGGTACATCGCGAGCCGCCGCCCCGAGTGGTGGCCCGCTTAATACTTTGATTATGCGTTATTTATCGATTGCATTGGCCTTGGCGGCGCTTCCGTCGTGGGGGCAAATTCGCCGGGCGGAACTTCCGGAACTCGAGCGTTCCCTGTCCGAAGACTTGAACTACCTCGCGAGCGACGAGCTGGGCGGTCGCCTTCCGGGCACCGAGCAGGGCGACCGGGCGGCCAAGTACATCCAAGCGCGCTTTGAAGAGCTCGCGCTGTCGGGGCTGTTCAATGGGGAATACCTTCAGTCCGTTGAAATCCCCGTGCGGGGTCTGCTTCCCGAGGGCGGAAACCAGCTCAGCACGGGCGGCGTGGCCTTGGAGCTCCGCACCCATTACTGGCCCCACGTGCTGTCGGACAACCGTAGCGTGGAGGGCAAAATGACGTGGCTCGGCTACGGAACCCCCAACGAGCTCAAAAAAGCCAAGAAGGGCGTGGTCGCGGTGATGATTGCGACCGTCCCCGAAAAAATGGCTAAAAAACTGGGCAAAGCCGCCAGCCTGACGGAGCGCATCCGCGCCGCGCGGGCCCTCGGCGTTCAGGGCATCATCCTGCTGCAGCCGGTGAACGGAAAACCCACCCTTGACCTGCTCCGCCGCATGCGCCCCGTCGGCATGCCGATCGTGACGGTGCACGACCTGGCCGCCGCCAAAAACCTCAAAAAACAGGCTAAAAAGTCCGAAATCGCCACGCTTCAGGTTCAGGTAATTCCGGAAACCACCAAAGCGCCCAACGTCGGCGCCTGGATCAACCGCGGCGCCCCCGAAACCGTCATCGTCGGTGCCCACTACGACCACGTCGGATGGGGCGAATGGGGCTCGCGCACGCCCGAGCTCGCCGGCCAGGTGCACAACGGAGCCGACGACAACGCCAGCGGAACCTCCGCCGTCCTCGCCCTTGCCAAGCACTTTGCGCGCATGCCGGGCCTCGAGCAAGTGAACCTCGCCTTTGTGCTGTTCACCGGCGAAGAAAGCGGCCTTTTGGGCTCGCGCGCCATGGTCGCCAACATGCCTGAAGGGCTCGGCAAAGTCAAGGCCATGGTCAACCTCGACATGGTCGGTCGCCTGAACCGCTCCGACAGCCTTCGAGTCTACGGCGCCGAAACTGCCGTGGAGTTCCGCGAAATGCTGCAGAGCATTCCCACCGAGGCCTTCTACTGGGATGCGCGCAGCGAAATTTTCGCCCGCTCCGACCACGCCTCGTTCATCCGCAGCGGAATTCCGTCCGTGTTTTTCTTCACCGGCCTGCACGAGGACTACCACGCGCCGTCCGACGACATCGAAAAGTTGGATTTGAACGGAATCGCCCAGGTGGTCGACCACGTGAGCCAATTCGTGACCATCCTGGCGCAGTCCGGACCGCTTTCGGTCCAAATTAAGGACGACGAAAACTGATGGGCAAAAATCCAAAAATTGCCGTCCTTGGGGGCGGTTCCTGGGCTACAGCCATCGTCAAGATGCTGACCCAGAACGAGGACTACGTGGGCTGGTGGGTTCGCCGCGAAGAGGTGGCGGCCCACATCCGCCAGCACCACCACAACCCCCACTACCTCTCGGACGTGGCGCTCGAAACCGACCGGATTTACGTCGACCACGACCTCATGAGCGTGGCCTCGCAAGCTGAAATTCTCGTGCTCGCGGTGCCCTCCGCCTTTTTGGCCGAAGCCATCGAGCCGCTTCGCGAACTCTTGGCCACGAAGTGGGTGATTTCGGCCGTCAAGGGCATTGAGCCGGAATCGCACCAAATTATCGGCGAATACCTGCACGACGGGATGGGCCTGGATTACAGCCGGTTCGGCGCCATCGTGGGGCCCTGCCACGCCGAAGAAATTGCGCTCGAGCGCCTTTCGTACCTCACCGTGGCCAGCGAAAACCAGCAGCTGGCCGAAGTGGTGGCCGCCAAATTGCGGGGTTCCTACGTCAAGGTGCGCTGCTCGTCGGACATCTACGGCACGGAATACGCCGCTGTCCTCAAAAACATCTACGCCATCGCCGCCGGCCTGGCTCAAGGATTGGGCTACGGGGACAACTTTCAGGCGGTTCTCGTCAGCAACGCCCTGCGCGAAATGAAGCGTGTCATCGGAGCCGTGCACCCCATCAAGCGCCAGATTATCCAAACGGAATACTCGGGCGACCTGTTCGTGACGATGTACTCGCCGTTCAGCCGCAACCGCCGTCTGGGCCTGCTGCTGGGCAAGGGGTACAGCCTTTCGGCGGCCCGCGCCGAAATGAGCATGGTGGCCGAAGGCTACTACGCCGCCAAGTTGATTCGCGAGGTCAAGCGCGAGCGCGAAGTCAAAATGCCCATCGCCTCGGCGGTCTACAAGGTGCTGTACGAGAAGGCCTCGCCCAAAAAAACCCTGCGGGCGCTCGCCGAAAAGCTCAAGTAGCCCAAGGCCGCGTCGTACCTTTACCCCTCAACACAAGAAACTATGGCACTAAGCGTATTTCTGGGCATGGTTGGCCCCTGGCAAATCGTCTTGATTGTGGCCCTGGTCATTCTGCTTTTTGGCGGACGCAAGATTCCCGAGCTCATGAAGGGCCTGGGCGGCGGCGTCAAGGAGTTTAAGAAAGCCATGCGCGAGGACGAGGACGACAACTCCAAAGGCGACAGCAAGAAGTTGTCATGACCTTCGATCGGATCGAAGACCTGCACCGGGCCCTAGATTCCGGTCAAACCACCTGTGCCGCGTTGGCTGAGGAGGCGCTCCGCCGTGCCGAAGCCGAAAACCCGCAAATCAACGCCCTCGCCGAGCTCTTTGGCGAGAGCGCCCGGACTCAAGCCGCTGCCGTGGACGCACGCCGGGCCCAAGGTGACCGCCGCGCGCTCGACGGGGTCACCATGGTCATTAAAGACAACATGGTCTACGCCGGACATGCCGCCGGGGCTTCGTCCAAAATTTTAACGGGCTTTGTGAGCCCGTATACCGCCACCGCGGTACAGCGCCTCATCGACGCCGGGGCCATCATCATTGGCCGCGCCAGCTGCGACGAGTTTGCCATGGGCTCGTCGAACGAAACCTCGGTCTACGGCCCGGTGCGCAATCCGCTGGACCCCACCCGCACCCCGGGGGGCTCGTCCGGAGGTTCCGCCGCCGCCGTCGCCGCCGGATGGGTGCACGCCGCGCTCGGAAGCGATACCGGCGGATCCATCCGCCAGCCAGCTGCCTTCTGCGGCATCTACGGCGCCAAACCGACCTACGGGCGGGTTTCGCGCTACGGCCTGATTGCCTACGCCTCGTCGTTTGACCAAATTGGACCGTTTACGCGGAGTGCCAGCGATTTAGCGCGCATCACCGAAGTAATTTCGGGCGCGGACGAATTCGACAGCACCTGCAGCGACCGCCCCGTTCCGGCGATGGGCCAAGCGCCCCGCGACCCCGGCAGCTTGAGCTTCGGCTACTACCAAGAGGTGCTGGACAATCCGGCCCTCGACCCGGAACTCCGTGCCGCCTTCATGGCCAAAATGGACGCCCTACGGGCCGCCGGTCACCGCGTCGAAGCGCTGAACTTCGACTACCTCGACGTGCTGGTTCCGATTTACTACATCTTGACCACCGCCGAAGCCAGCGCCAACCTCGCCCGATTCGACGGTGTGCGCTACGGTTACCGCGCCGAAGGCGTTCAAACCCTCGACGAGCTGTACAAGCGCAGCCGTTCCGAAGGCTTTGGCACCGAGGTGCAGCGCCGCATTTTGCTCGGAACCTTCGTGCTCCGCAGCGGCTACTTCGACGCCTACTACGGCAAGGCCCAAAAGGCCCGCCGGGCGGTGCAGGACGCCACCAACGCCGACTTGGCCAAGGTCGACCTGCTCATCAGTCCCACCACGCCGCACACGGCGTTTGAATTGGGACGCGAAACGAGCGATCCCACCGTTATGTACCTCGAAGACATCTTTACGGTTCAGGCGCCCATTGCCGGCCTGCCCGCGTTGAGCTTGCCGATGGGCACGCACTCCAACGGGCTTCCGATGGGACTGCACCTGACCGCCAAGGCCTTCGACGAACCCACTTTATTTGCGGCTGCGGCCTACTTGAGCGCATGATGCTTCGCGTACTGTTTTTAGGGGCCTTGATGGCTGTGGCGGCTCCGCTTCGCGCGGAATCTGCCGACACGACCGCCTTGCGCTTTGGCTTGGCGACCAAAGTCGACACGATGTACGCCAAGTGGGCGCTGAACAGCAGCCAGCGCAACTGGGTCAGCCAATTTAAAGGGCCGGTAGACAGCCTGGCGGGGGCGTCCCTCGGCGTGAGCGACGACGTCCTCAAGCAGCGGCTCGCCGTGCTCGACAAGCGCTCGCCGATGGACCTGCGCTATACCCCGGACGTCCGCAATGCGGTAGCCATGTACGTGGTGCGCAAAAAGGACTTGGTCGCCCGGGTAATGGGTCGGGGGCGCTACTACTTCCCGATTTTTGAGGCCGCCCTCGACCGCTACAACCTTCCGCTCGAGCTGCGCGCGCTGCCGATGATTGAATCCGCACTCAACCCGCTGGCGACCAGCCCCGCGGGCGCCAAAGGTTTGTGGCAGTTCATGTACGCCACCGGCAAGCTTCAGGGCCTCGAAATCGGAAGCTACGTCGACGAGCGCTCAGACCCCGTCAAGTCCACCGACGCCGCATGCCGCTACCTCAAGCGCCTGTACGACATGTTCGGCAACTGGGAACTCGCCTTGGCCGCCTACAACGCCGGCCCGGGCAACGTGTCCAAGGCCATTCGCGCCTCGGGCGGAAAAACCACCTACTGGGAGGTGCGCCCCTACCTGCCCCGCGAAACCCGGATGTACGTGCCCAACTTTATCGCGGCCAACTACGCGCTGGCCTACGGCGGGTTGCACGGAATCCGTCCCGACTTGCCCCCGGCTACCTTTTTTGACGTCGACACCGTCAACGTTACGTCAACCCTTGACCTCAACGTGGCCGCGGCCGAGTTGGGCGTCGACACCCTGCTGATGAAGGTCCTGAACCCGATGTACAAGCTGCACGTGGTTCCGGCTCCGCGGGACGGAAAAATGTACCCGCTGGTGCTGCCGCGCGCCGCCGTAGCCAGCTTCCAGGAGTGCGCCGATTCGGCCTACCTCGCCACGTCCAAGGCCCGCGTCCGTGCCGAGATTCCGGAACAGACCGCGTCGTCCGCCACGAGCACGGCGAGTACCGGGTCCAGCCCCAAGCGCCATACGGTGCGTTCCGGCGAAACCCTGAGCACCATCGCCCGCAAGTACGGCGTCAAGGTCAGCGACATCCAACGGTGGAACGGCCTGCGCGGAACCACCATCCAAATCGGGCAGCGCCTCATCGTCAAGAAATGAAGCGCCTCGGGTTGATCCTCGCACTTGCTGCCCTCGCCGCGTGCGGGGACGCCGACCCCGCGGCCAGCGC
>JBEAQA010000040.1:0-7014 GCA_041164105.1 Bacteroidota bacterium
GTGTTGGTGCCGAGGTCCAGGATGGCGGTAGCACCCGCAGCGGCACTCACGGCTTGGGCGCCTCTTTGATCCACACGTCCATTTGCGGGAACGCGATGGTGATTCCGTGCTCGCGGAAGGCCGCGTCAATGGCAAAGCGCAGGTCGGATTTGACAAATTCGATCAAAAAGAGCTGCGTCGAATAAAAGTAGAGCCGAAAAACCAGCGCGCTCGAGCCAAAATCGCGGAACTGCACCGAGGGTCCCGGGTCCTGAATGACGTCCGGATTGGCCAGGCCGCATTCGAGCAGGACTTTTTCCACCAAACGGGTATCGCTTCCGTAGGCGACGCCGACCTCGACGTGAAAGCGCGAGGTGGTGGCCTGGTGGGCCCAGTTGATGACGCCTTGGCCCGTGAGGCGGCTGTTGGGCAGGATCACCGAGATTTCGTCGCGCGTTTTGATTTTGGTGGTGCGCAGGCCGACTTCGTGGACTTTGCCGACAATGCCGTCCACTTCGATGATGTCGCCGGCGGCGACGGCGCGGTCGCTCAGCAAGACGATGCCCGAAATAAAGTCCTTGAAGGTGTCCTGAAGGCCGAGTCCCAAGCCCACAAAGAGGGCGGTCGACGACGCGAGGATGACCGTGATTTGCACCCCGATAAAGTCGAGGGTGAACAGCACGGCAAGGGTCCAAATGACGTAGTTGACGATCTGGCCGAGGGCGTAGGCGGATCCTCGCTCAATTCGGCGGCGGAGCACGGCCCGGTTGAGGGCCGTGCGAATTAAAAAGGTCAGCGTCCGCGTAACCCCCAAAATGAAGAGCACCTGGCCGACTTCGTAGACCGTGATGTCGACATTTTTGTAGGTAACGAGCTGAAACTCGAGCAGCGATTGAAGCGTCATATTCCCGAAGTTACGGCTTCATGCGGATCCACTTCCACAGGTCCGCGTAGGTCGGCTTTTTGCCGTAGCTCAAGATTCCGATCCGGTAAATCCGGGCGGCGAGCCACACGGTGCCCATAAAGCCCAGAATCATCAGGGCCATGCTCGCGCCGACTTCGTACCAGGGCACGCCAAACGGAATCCGAATCATCATGGCGATGGGCGCTGAAAGCGGAACCATGGACAGCGCAACGGCCAACGGCCCGTGCGGATTCTCGATGATGCTGGTCGACAAAATAAAGGTCAGTACCAGCGGTAGCGTCAGCGGAAGCATGAACTGCTGCGTGTCGGTTTCGCTGTCGACGGCGGCTCCGACCGCCGCAAAGAGGGCACCGTAAAGCAGGTAGCCCGACAAGAAATAGAACAGGAACATGCCCAGCAGCGCCGGGAGGTTGAGGGCGCCGACGGTGTCGAGGACTTCCTGCAGGGCCCCGGCCTCGCTCGGAAGCGCCTGGCCGGCCGCACTGGCGGCGGCAAGTTGCTGCGGGTCTGGGCTTCCGAGTCCGGCGGCGCTGGCGGCGCTCACAATTCCCACGGTCAAGACGATCCAGATAGCGAACTGCAGCAGTCCCACCGAGGCAATGCCCAAAATTTTGCCGAGCATCAATTGGGCGGGCTTGACGCTCGTCACCAGCACTTCCACGATGCGCGACGTTTTTTCTTCGATCACGCCCCGCATGATTTGGGCAGCGTACAAAAAGGTGAACAGGTAGATGAGCACCCCGCCGAACATGCCTACGGCCGTCTTGATTTCGGTGCCCGAGGCTTGGCTGCCTTCGTCGCTGAGTTCCATCGCGCTCACGTTGGCTTCGGACTTCGCTTGCTGCACCATGGCCGGGTCCACGCCAAAACTGCGGAGCTTGCCCTCGTACGCAAAGCGTTCAAGCAGCCCTTCGAGTTCGCTGGCCAGGCCGAGCGGCGCGGTGGTTTCCGTGTAGAGTTTGGCATTCTTCAGGCTGTATTCCGGGTCGGAATTCACCGATTCGGGCACGTACAGCAGGCCGTCGACGTCGTCCCGCTCGCGGACGAGCTCTAGGGCTTGGGCTTCGCTGACTTCCTTGGGGTCAAAATAGGCCAGGTTGGCGCCGTCCACGGTGGGGGTGCCGGGCAGCACGTAGCTGTGGTCCACCACGATGAGGTTCAGCTCTTCGGCCTCGTTGGTCATTGCAATAAGTGCCGGAGCCAGCGTCAATCCGCCAAAAAGCACCGGACCGAGCAGGGTCATGACGACAAAGCTCTTTTTGCGGACGCGCGTCAAAATTTCGCGCTGGGCGACGAGTAAAAACGGTTTCATACGCCTTGAACGGTTTGGACAAACAAATCTTCGATGCTTGGGACGACTTCTTCGAACTGGTACACCGCGACCTGCGGAGCCAGTGCCGCCAGCACCCGCGATGCGTCGTCAATTTCAGCCGCGAGTTCCGCCGCAAAAATGCCCGGCGAACTCAGTTCGTGCCGGGTGAGCGACACCCCGTCGGGCAGCACTAAATGGGCCGCCTCGTGGGCCCGGTAGCGCAGCAAAAAGCGGCCCGAGCGGTGGCGGTCCTTGACGCCCTGTACCGTGCCGTGCAGCACGTTTTGTCCTTGGTTCACCAGCGCGATGTGGGTGCAGAGTTCCTCGACGCTTTCCATGCGGTGGGTTGAGAAAATGAGGGTGCGGCCTTCGCGGTTCAAGCGGAGCATTTCTTCACGAATCAGCTGGGCATTGATGGGGTCAAATCCCGAAAAGGGCTCGTCAAAAATGAGCAGTTCCGGCTCGTGCAGCACAGTGGTGATGAACTGCACCTTTTGGGCCATGCCCTTCGACAGGTCGCTGACTTTCTTGTCCCACCAGCTCTGCAGCTCCCAGCGTTCAAACCAGGTGCGTAGGCGCTGCTTGGCGTCGGCCGCGCTGAGGCCGCGCAGCTGGGCGAGGTACATGGCTTGCTCGCCCACCTTCATGCCCTTGTACAGGCCGCGTTCTTCGGGCAAATAGCCGATTTTTCGGGCGGAATCCGCACTGAGCGGAGCCCCGAAGAGTTCAATGCTGCCGGCGTCCGGGTCTAAAATTCGGTTGGCGATGCGGATGAAGGTGGTTTTGCCGGCTCCGTTCGGGCCGAGCAGGCCAAAGAGGCTTCCTTCGGGGATTTCCATGTCCAGTCCGCGCAGCGCGTGGTGGGTCGCGTAGCGCTTGTGCAGGCCGGTGGCGGTGAGTGCGTTCATGGGCTGGTTAGCTGGTTGGCTAGTTAGCTAGTTGGCTAGTTGGCTAGTTGGTTGGTTGGCTAGTTAGTTGGTGGTTACTGGTTCCGAATTACTGGTGGCGGGCGAAGCCCACGATTCAAGCAGCGAGATGGCCTCGCCGACGGATTTTACGCCGTCGACAACCAGGTAGCTTCGCTGGTCTTTTTGCTTCATTTGGAACCGCTGGGGATTGCGCTGTAGGGCCTGCAAAAATTGGCCCAGCACGTGCTCGGGAATCGAGAATTCCGCGTCGTCCGGAAAGTAGGCCATGAGTTTGCCCGACTTGATGCGGATTTTTTCCATGCCCATCGACTGGCCGAGCCAGCGGATGTTCAGCGAGCGAAGTAAGTTTTCGGCGGCTTTGGGCAAAGCTCCGAAGCGGTCGACCAGGCCCATGCGGTAGGCCGCCAGTGCCTCGGGGCCGGGAAGCGCGTCGAGTTCGCGGTAGATGCGAAGGCGCTCCTCGACCGAATTGACGTAGGCGTCGGGCAGCAGCAGTTCCCAGTCGGTGTCGAGCTGGCAGTCTTTGGTCTGCGACCATCCGCCGCGCTGGTCCTCGTACAGGTCCTTGAATTCGGACTGCTTCAGTTCTTCAACCGCCTCGGCTAGCAACTTTTGGTAGGTTTCAAATCCCAGGTCATTGATGAATCCGCTCTGTTCCGCGCCCAAAAGGTCGCCGGCGCCCCGGATTTCGAGGTCGCGCAGGGCGATTTTGAATCCGGAACCCAGGTCGCTGAACTGCTCCAGCGCTTGCAAACGTTTGCGCGATTCCTCGGGTAGTCCGCCCAGCGGGGGCGAGATCAGGTAGCAGAACGCCTTGCGGTTGCTGCGTCCGACGCGGCCGCGCATCTGGTGCAGGTCGCTCAGGCCGAACATGTGGGCGTCGAGGATGATGATGGTGTTGGCGTTGGGCACGTCCAGGCCGTTTTCGACGATGGTGGTGCTGACGAGCACGTCGAAGCGCGCTTCCATAAAGCCGAGGATCAGCTCTTCCATCTCGTGGCCGTTCATCTGGCCGTGGCCGGTCGCGATGCGGGCATCGGGAACCAAGCGCTGCAGCAATCCCGCGACTTCGCTCAGGTTTTGGATGCGGTTGTTGATGACGTAGACCTGCCCGCCGCGGCTGATTTCGTAGGCGATGGCGTCCCGAAGCCGTTCTTCGTTAAACCCAATGAGGTAGGTGTCCACCGGCTGGCGGTTGGGCGGTGGCGTGGTCATGACGCTCAGGTCGCGCGCCGACATCAGCGAAAACTGCAGCGTGCGCGGAATCGGCGTGGCCGACAGCGTCAAGGTGTCGACGTTGGCCTTGAGGGTTTTGAGCTTGTCTTTGGCGTTGACGCCGAACTTCTGTTCTTCGTCGATGATCATCAGGCCAAGGTCCTTGAATTTCAGGTCCTTGCCAAGGATTCGGTGCGTACCGATGAGGATGTCGATTTTGCCCGATTCCAAGTCGGCCAAGACCGCTTTGGTCTCTTTGGCGCTGCGCGAGCGGTTGAGGTAGTCGACGCGGGCGGGCAAACCCTTTAAGCGCTTGGTAAACGTTTGAAAGTGCTGAAAGGCGAGGAGGGTAGTCGGAACCAGTACCGCCACCTGCTTGCTGTCGGCCACGGCCTTAAATGCGGCGCGCACGGCGATTTCGGTCTTGCCAAAGCCCACGTCGCCGCAAATCAGCCGGTCCATCGGGATGGACGATTCCATGTCCGCCTTGACGTCGGCGGTGGCCTTCATCTGGTCGGGCGTGTCTTCGTAGGCAAACGAGGCTTCGAGCTCGTGCTGCAGGTAGCTGTCGGGACTGTAGGCGAAGCCCTTGGCCTCGCGCCGCTTCGCGTACAGCTTAATCAAATCAAACGCGACCTCTTTGACGCGGCGCTTCGTCTTGCTCTTGGCGTTTTGCCAGGCGGGCGAACCCAACTTGCTCAGCGACGGCTCGGTGCCTTCTTTGGTGGCGTAGGGCGCAATCTTGTGCAGGCTGTGAATGCTCACGTACAGCACGTCGTTGTCGCGGTACACCAGCTTGATCGCCTCTTGCTTCACGCCCCCGACGTCGATCTTTTGAAGCCCGCCAAACCGGCCAATTCCGTGGTCGATGTGGGCCACGAAATCCCCGACCTGGAGCGAGTTTAACTCCTTGAGGGTTAGGGCCTGGGCTTGCTCGTGCTGGTCGCGGATCGTAAAGCGTTGGTAGCGCTCAAACAGGTCGTGGTCCACGTAGGCGATCAGGCCGGCTTCGGGGTCTTCCCAGCCGCGGTGCAGGGCTCCGTCGATCCAGTTAACGGGCAGCTCGTCGCCGTGCAGGTCATTAAGGATGGCCTTGAGGCGGTCGCGCTGCGTCGCCTGGCCGCACATCACCCATAAGGCGCGCTGCGCCTCGCGGTGCGCATCCAGCGTTTGAGCCAACAGCTCAAAATTCTTGGCAAAGGCGGGCTGGGCCAAGGTCTGCCACGAGGCGGAATCCCCGGCGCGGCCGTCCACCGCGATGCCGCGTGCCTGGAGTTCGCGCTGCCACTCGGCACCGCGCAGGTACAGCTCGTTCGGCTCGAGGCGGCGCACCACGCTGTGCAGGCCCACGAAGGCCTCTTCGGCCAATCGGTACACGCGGTCCAGCTTTTCGTAGGCGACCTCGGGACGTTCCACCCAAATCAGGGCTTTGGCGCTGGCGTAGGCGGTCAGCGATTCGCGGCGTTCCGCGCTGGTCTTGTCTTCGACGTTCGGAACCAGCGTCATGCGCTCCACGCGCTGCAGCGTCAGCTGGTCGACCACGTCGAACGTGCGGATGCTTTCTACTTCGGAACCAAAAAACTCCAGTCGGTGGGGCTCCGGGTGGGCGAACGAGAACACGTCGACGATTCCGCCCCGTACCGCAAATTGTCCGGGCTTTTCGACAAAATCGACCCGCTCAAAGTGCAGCTCAAACAGGTACTCGTTCAAGAAATTCACGTCGAGGCGGGCGCCCACGGCGACCTCCATGCTCCGGGCGTCGAGCTGGCCGCGGGTGATGACTTTTTCGGCGAGGGCCTCGGGGTACGTAACCACGGCCACGGGCTGGGTTCCGCGCAAGCGATCAAGTACCTCGGCGCGCAGGCCGATGTTGGCGTTGTCGGTCTGGTCGCGGTCGGCGTAAGGGCGGCGGTACGAATCCGGAAAAAACAGCACCGACCCCGCGGGCAGCAACTTCTCTAAGTCGTTAAAAAAATAGGCGGCCTCTTCTTTGTCGCTGCGCACCACGACGAGCGACTGCTTCAGCTCGGTCAGGGCCAGGGCGGCCACCACGGAGGGCAGCGACCCCGCGGCGCCCGATAGGGCTTCGGGGGTTCCGGGCGCGGCCGCGGTCCAGCGGCGCAAAAAATCCGCGGCGCGTCGGTCGCTGCGGTAAAGGCTTAGTAGTGAACTTGGTTCGGGCACAAATAGCTTCAGCCGCGAAGAAATCCCTCGGCTTCGAGGACCATCGCGGTGGAGCCGGCAAAGTACGGCACCCGCTGGTGAAGTTCCTCAGGCTGAATGTCCAAAATGCGCTGAAATCCGTCGGTGGCGCGTCCGCCCGCCTGCTCGGCGATAAACGCCAGCGGATTGCATTCGTAGAGCAAGCGCAGCTTGCCCTTCGGGCTCTTGGTGCCGGTGGGGTAGATGTAAATTCCGCCCTTGAGCATGTTGCGGTGAAAGTCGCTGACCAGCGAACCGATGTAGCGCGACGTGTAGGGCCGGTCCGTGGCCGGATCCAGCTCTTGGCAGTACTTGATGTAGCGCTTGACGCCGTCGGGGAAGTGCACGTAGTTGCCCTCGTTGATCGAGTAAATCACGCCGCGTTCCGGCATGCGGATGGCTTCGTGGCTCAGCAAAAAGGTGCCCAGCGACGGGTCCAGCGTGAACCCGTG
>JBEAQA010000041.1:0-2848 GCA_041164105.1 Bacteroidota bacterium
CGCCACCTTCGCTACGGCGCGGCCCACGAATGGGCCGACGAGCTGGGTTCCGACCACCTGGTGACGGCCCACCACGCCGACGACGCCATCGAGACGTTTTTGCTCTTTGCCGCCCGCGGAACGGGCATCGACGGGTTGGTTTCGCTCGCGCCCAGCCAGGGCCGGTTGCGCCGTCCCTTCCTCGATTGGCACAAGACGACCTTGACGGCTGAGGCCGTCCGCTGCGGAATTGCGTGGCGCGAAGACGCTTCCAACGAAGGCGACAAGTACACCCGAAACCACCTGCGGCACCACGCGGTTCCGGCCCTCGAGCAGGCCATTCCGCAGGCCCGCGAAGGGGTGAGCACCACCATTCGCCGGCTGCGCCAGCTCCAAAAGTTCGCCGAAGTGGCGGTGCAGCGCGAGTCGAGTTTGTACACCGCGATGAGCCGCCGGCTTCCTGGAGCGCGCGTGCTGTACCGCGACGCCTTGGCCCACCCGCATTCGGAGGTCATCGTGCACCAAATTTTAAAGCCCTACGCGCCCTTTGAGTTGGAAGCGCTTCGGCAGCTGGCGGAATCCCAAGTCGGGGCGCACCTGGAACGCGACGGTTGGCGCATTTGGGCCGACCGCGAGGGCCTGCTGCTGTGTCCGGTGGCCGACCGTCCCTTTGACGCCACTTCGGATCGGGCCCAACTCGAAATTCCGCTTTGGGACGGCCACGTATGGCACCCAAGGGCCGAAATTTCGCGGACGGAACTCCGCCGCCGGCCCAGCGATTTGGGCAGTGCGACGGCGCCCGTGACCGTGCCCATTCCCGAAGGAGCCCTCTGGCGCCGCTGGACCGAGGGGGACAGCATTCACCCCATCGGACTCAAGGGCCGCAAGAAGGTGAGCGACGCGTTGACCGAGGCCAAAGTGCCCAGTCCGGTGCGCCGCGAAGTCGTGGTGCTCGCCGCTTCGGCCGATCCGGGCGAGGTGCTCTGGATTCCGGGAATCCGCCTAAGTCAATCCCTTGCGGTGGCCAGCGACGCCGCGCGCGTGCTCCGTTGGACTGTGAATTACCTTTGAAGACTATGAAAACCCTTTTTCACGCCTTAGCTCTGATGCTGGTGAGCGCTGCTGCAGCGACCGCTCAGATTTTTCAGCCGGTCTCGTGGACCACTTCAGTGCGGAACCTCGACGGCGGCTACGTAGAGCTCGTGGCTACCGCCAAGATCGACGCCGGGTGGCACGTGTATTCGCAGTTTATTGAGGACGGCGGCCCGATTCCGACCAGCTTTACGCTGCCGGCATCCAAGGAGCTCAAGATCGAAGGCCCTGTGCACGAGCCCAAGGCCATCAGAGAATTCGACAAGAATTTCGGCATGGAACTGGCCTACTTCGCCAAGAAGGCCGACTTTGTGATCAAGGCCAAGCGGGTGCACCACGACGCCCTGACGTACAGCGCCGAGGTGGAATTTATGGTCTGCGACGACGAGCGCTGCCTGCCGCCGGACTTAGTAACGCTAACGTTCAAAATTCCGTCGGAAGCCGAGCCCAAATTGATCGGTGAAGACAAGCTGCGCCGCGAGGAAGAGGCCCGCAACGCCGCCCATTCCGCCAGCGACGAACCTGCCGAAGTTGAACCGGCCAGTTCGGACACCGCATTGGCCGCGGTAGAAGCCCCGACCGAGGCCCCCGCAGCTCCTGAAGCCCCAGAAGCCAAAGAGGCCGTAAACCTCTGGGCCCTGTTTGGCGCCGGAATGCTCGGCGGATTTTTTGCCCTGATTATGCCCTGCATCTTTCCGATGATTCCGCTCACCGTGAGCTTTTTCTTGAAGCAGAGCAAGTCCAAGGCCGACGGGGTGCGCAAGGCCCTGCTGTACGGCTTGAGCATCAACGTGATCTACGTTGTACTCGGCCTGCTGGTGACGGTGGTGTTTGGTTCCGACGCGTTGAACGCCATGGCGACGAACCCGTGGTTCAACTTGGCGTTTTTTGCCCTTTTTGTGGTCTTTGCCATCAGCTTTTTTGGAGCGTTTGAGATTACGCTTCCGTCGTCGTGGGTGAACAAGGCCGACGACCAGTCGCAGCGTGGCGGACTCCTAGGAATCTTCTTCATGGCCTTCACCTTGGCGCTCCTGAGCTTTAGCTGCACGGGGCCGTTGATCGGTCAGCTCTTAGTGGCCACTGCGGTGAGCGGTGAACTGCTCGGGCCGGCGGTGGGCATGTTTGGCTTCAGCTTCGCGCTGTCGCTGCCGTTCATTCTTTTCGCCGCCTTCCCGGGGTGGCTCAAGGGCCTGCCCAAGTCGGGCGGATGGCTGAATACCGTCAAGGTTACGCTGGGCTTCCTCGAGTTGGCGTTTGCGCTCAAATTTTTGAGTACCGCCGACATGGTGTGGCAAAAGCACTGGTTGGAGCGCGAGCTGTTCCTGGCGCTGTGGGTGGCTATTTCGTTTGCCACGGCGCTCTACCTCTTTGGCGTGTTCCGCATGCCGCACGACGACGAACCCAAGGGCGGCCTTGGCGTGGGTCGCATGCTTACCGGTCTGCTGTTTCTGGTAACGGGGTTTTATTTGCTGCCCGGAATCTGGGGCGCGCCGGTAAAGCTGGTGGCGGGATTTCCGCCTCCGGCGTTTTACGCTGAAAACCCACACGGAATGGGTTCGGGTTCCGCCCCGGCAGCCGAAGCAAAGCTTAGTGCCGACGCCCACTGTCCGCTGAACCTGCCCTGCTTCAACGACCTCGAAGAGGCGCGGGCCTACGCACTTCAGGCCGGCAAACCCCTGCTGCTCGATTTTACGGGCTGGGGCTGCGTCAACTGCCGCAAGATGGAAGAAGAAGTATGGTCGCGCCCCGAAGTTCGCCAGCGCCTCGCCGAGGACGT
>JBEAQA010000042.1:0-3550 GCA_041164105.1 Bacteroidota bacterium
TAAAGAACGCTACCGAGAAGCGTTGGCGGTCGTTGCCTTGGTCGTCTACGACGTCAAAGCGAAACGCCTTGCGCTGCTTTTGGACGTGCTCAATGAGCAGGCTTTTGTAGCTGATAATTTCCGTTTCGACCTTGTCGAAGTTGACGTAGGGGTCGAGCATCCGACGGTGTACGAAGTACCGGGCGGCATTCCAGCCGCGGTCAATGTACACGGCACCCACCAGGGCTTCCAAGGTGTTTCCGGGCACTGACGAGGTTTGGCCTCCGCGCCCGCCCCGTCCGCGGCCCATGTCCATCCACTGGGGAATGCCCATTTTTTCCGCAATGCGGTTCAGGGCCTTGCGGCTCACCACCTTAGAGCGCATCGAGGTCAAGTAGCCCTCGTCGCCCTGCGGGTATTTTTCGTACAGGTATTCGGCCATGAGTACGCCCAAGACGGCGTCGCCGAGGTACTCCAAGCGCTCGTAGCGCATGTTGGCGCTGCGCTGGTTGGCGTCCGTTTTGACCTTGCGGCGAAAGGCGGCCAAATAAATTCCGGGGTCGTTGGGCCGAAGGCCCGTCATGCTGCGAATGGCGGCCAAGACCGCGCGGTGCTCTGAAGGCCCCGTGCGGAACAGGCGAAGAATCGACTGAAGCATTAGATTTTTTTGAAAATCACCGAGGCGTTGTGCCCGCCGAACCCAAAGGTGTTCGAAAGGGCGGCCCGCACGGTGCGCTTTTGGGGCGCTCCGAAGGTGAAATTCAGCTTGCTGTCCAGCTCGGGATCGTCCGTAAAGTGGTTGATCGTCGGCGGAATGATGTCGTGGTAGACCGAAAGCACGGCCACAGCGGCTTCAGCGGCGCCCGCAGCCCCCAAGAGGTGGCCCGTCATGGACTTGGTCGAGCTGATGTTGATCGCGTAGGCGTGCTCCCCAAAGACCTCTTTGATGGCTTTGGATTCCGCCACGTCGCCCAGAGGCGTCGAAGTGCCGTGTACGTTGACGTAGTCGATGTCTTCGGGCTTCATTCCCGCGTCTTCGATGGCGTTGCGCATCACGTTGCGGGCGCCCAAACCTTCGGGGTGCGGAGCCGTCAAGTGGTGCGCGTCGGCCGACAGGCCTCCGCCCACGAGCTCGGCGTAAATCTTGGCTCCGCGCGCTTTGGCGTGCTCGTACTCTTCGAGGACGAGCGAGGCAGCGCCTTCACCCAGGACAAAGCCGTCGCGGTCTTTGTCAAAGGGACGGGACGCGGTGAGGTAGTCGTCGTTGCGCGTCGAAAGCGCGTGCATCGAGTTAAATCCGCCGATTCCGCCCGGCGAAACCGCCGCTTCGGAACCGCCCGTGATGATGACGTCGGCCTTGCCGAGGCGAATGAGCATCAGGGCGTCGATAACGGCATTGGTGGACGAGGCGCAGGCCGAAACCGTGGTGTAGTTGGGCCCACGGTAGCCGTACTTCATTGAGATGTAGCCGCCGCAGATGTCGGCGATCATCTTCGGAATGAAGAAGGGGTTAAAGCGCGGAACTTCGCCGCCTTTGTAGAAGTTGCCGAATTCTTCGGTGAACGTATCCAGGCCGCCAATACCCGAACCCCAAATGACGCCGACGCGGTCTTTGTTGGGGTTCGAAGCTTCAAGTCCAGAATCAGCTACGGCCTCCTCAGCGGCAATCAGGCCAAGGTGGGTACAGCGATCCATTCGGCGCGCCTCTTTGCGGTCGATAAAGTCTTCGACGTTCAGGTCTTTGACCTCGCAGGCAAACTGCGTTTTGTAGTTGGACGCGTCAAAGCGAGTAATCGGTCCAGCCCCGCTGCGGCCCTCGAGGAGGGCCGCCCAAAATGCGGGGGCTGTATTACCGATCGGGGTCAGGGCACCAAGGCCCGTGACTACGACACGTTTTAGTTCCATAGACCGAAATTAGGCCTTGGCGGTCTCGATGTAGGCAATTGCTTGACCTACCGTCTGAATGCCTTCAGCTTGATCGTCTGGGATTTGGATGTCGAACTCTTTTTCGAACTCCATGATGAGCTCCACCGTGTCCAGGGAGTCAGCGCCCAGGTCGCCCGTGAATGAGGCCTCGGCCGTTACTTCTGACTCGGGTACTCCCAATTTGTCTACGATGATGCTTTGTACGCGTGCGGCGATATCCGACATAACCAATGGTTTTGAGTTATTGATGGGTGCAAAGAAAAGCCAATCTTTGGAAATGTGGTGCATCCCGACTCCTACCTTTACGGGGTGAATTTACCTAAGGCGGTTATTTTGGTTTCGGGCAGCGGCAGCAATGCCGTATCCCTGCTCGATTTTTGGTCGAACGGGACGGTGGTTCCGCTCGGAATTTGGACCAACCGAAAAAGTGCCGGAATTTGGAACCGCACGCTTAACGTGCCGGTAGCCCACTTTGTTCCGGGCCAAGATGACGACGCGCTGCTCGCCCAATGGCGCGCCGCGGGAGCTACGGCCCTCGTGCTGGCGGGCTACCTGAAGCCGATTCCCGCGTCGTGGATCCAGGCGTTTGGCGATCAGTGCTACAACATTCACCCCGCGCTGCTCCCGGCCTACGGCGGCCACGGGATGTACGGCCACCACATTCACGAGGCGGTGGTCG
Source organism: Bacteroidota bacterium (assembly GCA_041164105.1). Taxonomy (GTDB): domain Bacteria; phylum Bacteroidota; class Bacteroidia; order Flavobacteriales; family Schleiferiaceae; genus TMED14. The sequence continues at coordinate 2,585 of JBEAQA010000042.1, forward strand.
CGGCGGGCGAGGCGGAATCGGGACTCACGATTCACCGCGTCACTGAGCGCTACGACGAGGGTCCGATTCTTTTTCAGATGCGTACGCCGCTGGTTCCGGGCGACACCCCTGAAGCACTGGGGGCACGCATCCTCAAGGGCGAACACTGGGCCTACCCCCGCGCGGTGACCGCCGATTTGCTGGGCCAGCCGATGCCGAGCCAACTCCCTGAAGGATGGTCCAAGTAGATCTGTTTACGGACGGGGCGGCCAAGGGAAATCCCGGCCCCGGGGGCTACGGCACCATTCTGCGCAGCGGGTCCCACGAAAAAGAGCTGAGCGGCGGATTTTACCACACGACCAACAACCGCATGGAACTCATGGCGGTGATTGTTGGGCTGGAGGCCCTCAAGTCGAGCTGCGAAGTGCGCGTGGTCAGCGACAGCAAGTACGTCGTCGACGCGTTTAACCTTCGCTGGATTGACGGCTGGAAGCGCCGCGGCTGGGCCAAAGTCAAAAATCCGGACCTGTGGAAGCGCTTGCTCAAAGCCATGGAGCCCCACAAGGTGCGCTACGAATGGGTCCGCGGCCACAACGACCACCCCGAAAACGAGCGCTGCGACCGCTTGGCCGTAGCGGCTTCGCTCAAGCCGACGGCCCAGGATTTTGGCTTTCAGCCAGAAACCCCGTAACTAGTTACTAGCAGCTAGTTTATCCGCCACGCTGCGGTCGTTCATCAGGCGCGGAACTTTGTTCTGGCCGCCCAGCTTGCCTACCGACTTCATGTACGTAATGAAGGCGTCGTTGGGCAGCGCGCGCAGCACGCAGTGGCGAAGGATTCCGCCCGAAATCAAATCTTGGTAGTACACGTTCTTGGCCTGAAGGGCGCGGTCGACGGTCGCGGTAAAGGCCTCAAGGTCCGCGGGAACCTCATCAAAGGCCACAAACCATTCGTGGTACGGAAGGCCCCCTTCGGCCGGGTTGACCT
>JBEAQA010000043.1:0-4103 GCA_041164105.1 Bacteroidota bacterium
CTGCCGGATATTGATATTGACTTCGACGACCGCGGCCGCGACAAGGTCATTCAGTACGTGATTGATAAGTACGGCGCCAACCAGGTGGCGCAGATCATCACCTACGGTTCGATGGCGGCCAAATCGGCCATCAAGGACGCCGCGAGGGCGCTGGATTTGCCGTTTGACGAGGCGGACCGGCTGACCAAGTCCGTGCCGGACAATTCGAGCCTTCCGGCCCTGCTGGACGCTGAGGATTCCGCCATCCGCGAAAAATTCCGCAACGAGGACTACGACAAGGCCATGGCCCTGCGCGAAATGGCCAAGGGGAGCGACCTCAAGGCCGCGACGCTGCAGCAAGCCAAAGTGCTCGAGGGCTCGCTGCGGAATACCGGCATCCACGCCTGCGGGGTAATTATTACGCCCAGCGACATCCGCGAGCTGATTCCGGTGGCTACGGCCAAGGACAGTACGATGTGGACCACGCAGTTCGACAACGCGGTGGTCGAGTCGGCGGGCCTGCTCAAGATGGACTTCTTGGGCTTGAAAACGCTGACGCTGATCAAGGACAGCCTCGAGCTGATCCGCAAGCGTCACGGCGTGGTCATTGATATTGAGGCGATTCCGCTCGACGACACGGCGACCTACGAGCTCTTTCAGCGCGGCGACACGGTGGGCATCTTTCAGTACGAATCGCCGGGGATGCAAAAGCACCTCAAGGACCTCAAGCCCACGGTGTTTGGTGATTTGATCGCCATGAACGCCCTGTACCGCCCGGGGCCGCTGGAATACATTCCGAGCTTCATTCGCCGCAAGCACGGAACCGAGCCCATTACGTACGACTTGGCCGACATGGAGGACAACCTCCGCGAGACGTACGGAATTACGGTCTATCAGGAGCAGGTGATGCTGCTGTCGCAAAAGTTGGCCGGATTCAGCAAGGGCCAAGCGGACATGCTCCGCAAGGCCATGGGTAAGAAGATCAAGGCCGTACTGGATCAGATGAAGCCCCAGTTTGTGCAGGGCGGCATTGAGCGCGGCCACGCCGAGCCCGTGTTAGAGAAGATTTGGAAGGACTGGGAGGCCTTTGCGTCCTACGCGTTCAACAAGTCGCACTCCACCTGCTACGCCTGGGTGGCCTACCAAACCGCCTACCTCAAGGCGCACTATCCGGCGGAATACATGGCCGCCGTGCTGTCGAACAACATGAACGACATCAAGCAGGTGACGTTCTTTATGGAGGAGTGCAAGCGGATGAAGCTGCCCGTGCTCGGTCCCGACGTCAACGAGTCCGAGGGACCCTTTACCGTCAACAGCGAGGGCGCCATTCGCTTCGGATTGCTGGGTATGAAGGGGGTAGGGGCCGCTGCGGTTGATTTTTTGCTGGCGGACCGCGCCGCCAACGGGCCGTACACCAGTGTGTTTGATGCCGCCCGCCGCCTCGATCTGCGCGTGGTCAACAAGGGCACGTGGGAATCGCTGGCCTTGGGCGGAGCCTTCGACCGCTTTGAGGGCGTGCACCGGGCGATGTTTTTTGCCGAAGAAGCCGACGGGCGCCCGTTTGTCGAGCGCCTGCGCCGCTACGGACAAGCGTACCAGGACCAGCTGAATTCCGCCCAGGTGAGCCTGTTTGGCGAAGACAGTGGGGTGGATACGCCGGAGCCGGCGCTGCCGCAGGTTCCGACCTGGAACAACCTCGAGCTGCTCAAGCGCGAAAAGGAGGTGATCGGCATCTACGTGAGTTCGCACCCGCTCGACGCGTACCGCTTTGAGCTGCGCACGTTCCGCAAGCAGTCGGTGGCCGAGCTGGGCAACCTCGAAGAATTTGTGCAAGGCCGCGGATCGCGCGACTTTGTCGTGGCCGGAATTGTGACCAATGCCCAGGTTCGAACGACCCGGACGGGCCGCGAAATGGGCAGTTTTGTGCTCGAAGACGAAGAGGGCGCTACCGAGTTTGTGCTGTTTGGCCAGCAGTTTCTGGACCAGCGAAGCTTTTTTGTCAACGACTTGATGGTGCTGGTGCGCGGCCGGGTGCAGCGCCCCGCGTGGGCCCGCGACGACAGCCAGGCCCGCTTGGTGGCCGACATCACCAAAATTCAGCTGCTCAGCGAGCTTTTTGACCGCGAAGCGCGGGGTTTAACCCTTTTTGCGGCGGTTCAGGACGTGACGCCCAAGACCTACGGCGAGCTGGCGCAGATTTTGCGCGCCCATCCGGGCAAGCAACGCATTCAGTTCCACGTTGGGGACGCCGCCAGCCAAACCCAGCTTCGCATGCCGAGCCGGGGACCGGGGGTGCAAATCACGCGGGAACTGCTGACGGAACTTGACCAATTAAAACACTTTCATGCCGCAGTACGTTTGGAATAACATGAAGTACGCTGTACTTGCCGCCGTATGGGCGCTGGCCTTGGCCGTGAGCGCGCAAAACGCCGTGGACGCGCAAGGACGCCGTACCGGGCCGTGGTCCGCCAAGTACCCTAACGGCCAGCCGCGCTACGCGGGACAGTTTTCGGCGGGGGTTCCGGTCGGAACCTTCACGTACTACCACGACAACGGATTCCGCAGTGCCGAAATGGCCTACCGCGGAACCACCGGCGTATGCCTGTCCAAGCAGTACGACGAAAAGGGCAAGCTGATGGCCGTCGGTCGCTACGGCGCCGACCGCCAAAAGGACAGCCTTTGGGTGACGTTCGCTTTCGACGGCACCAAGCTCGAAGAAGTAACCTACGTTGCGGGCCAGCGCCAGGGGGCCTACGTCATGTACTACCCCAACGGCAAAGTGATGGAGCGCGGAACCTACCTGGACGACGCCAAGACCGGAACTTGGGTTCGCTACCGCGAGACGGGCGCGAAGGAGCGGATCTCGTCGTACCGCGCCGGCCGCCTGGAGGGCAAATGGACGGAATTTGACGAGGACGGCCGCACGGCGGTGATCGGAACCTATGTGAACGATTTGCGCCACGGAACCTGGACCACCATGGAGGGGGGCGCCGTCGTGCGCACCGAGGTGTACCGCCGCGGAATGCTCGAAAAACCCACGCCCTGATGGCGCGGGTGGTCGTTGGCCTCTCGGGGGGCGTGGATTCGTCGGTGACGGCCTTGCTCGTGCAGCAGGCCGGGCATGAGGTCATCGGCATTTTTATGCGGAACTGGAACGACGCCTCGCCGACGCTCGAAGACGAATGCCCCTGGATCGAAGACTCCAACGACGCCCTACTAGTGGCTGAAAAGCTGGGGATTCCGTTTCAAGTGCTGGATTTGTCGGTGCAGTACAAGGCGCGCATCGTCGACTACATGTTCGCCGAGTACGAAGCCGGCCGCACGCCCAACCCCGACGTGCTGTGCAACCGCGAAATCAAGTTCGATCTGTTCCTCGACGCCGCGCGCAGCCTGGGGGCGGACTACGTCGCTACGGGCCACTACGCCCGCGTGGAGTCGGGTGAAGACGGAATTTATCACCTTCGCGCCGGCCTCGACGCGGGCAAGGACCAGTCGTACTTTTTGTGCCAGTTGAACCAGCAGCAGCTGGAGCGGGCGTTGTTTCCGATTGGCGGGCTTCAGAAGTCTGAAGTGCGCCGCTTGGCCGCCGAAGCAGGCCTGATTACTGCCGAAAAGCGCGATTCTCAGGGGCTGTGCTTTATCGGGCACGTGCGGCTTCCGGATTTTTTGCAGCAGCAGCTTCAGCCCAAAGAGGGTGATATTGTCGAAATTCCGCGGAATTCGCCCAAAGCGGCGTCAGCGCCCTTGGGCCAGCCCTGGGGCTTTGCGCCGACGGACGGTAGCGTCGTGGGGCGCCACCACGGCGCGCACTACTTTACGGTGGGCCAGCGCAAGGGGCTCTTGGTGGGCGGAAAACCGCTGCCGCTCTTTGTGCTGGCGGTGGACGTGGTCGCCAACGTCGTGTACGTGGGGCAGGGCGAAGACCATCCGGGCTTGTACCGCTCCGCGCTCTGGGTAGACCCTGCGGACGTGCACTGGGTGCGGCCAGATTTGGCCCTGGCGGACGGGGAGTCTGCGGACTACCGCGCCCGAATTCGCTACCGCCAGGCTTTGGTTCCGGCGCGGGTTCGCGCCGAAGGCGGTGGCTTGTGGGTCGAGTTTTCGCAGCCCATGAAGGCGGTAGC
>JBEAQA010000044.1:0-5526 GCA_041164105.1 Bacteroidota bacterium
GCAAAAAGACGCTCTACCAGTACTTCACCAACAAAGCGGACCTCGTGGACCAAGCGGTGCGCTTTGTCTTCAGCAGCCACCAGCAGAACATGGAACGCATTGGGGCCGAGCACGAAAACGCCATTGACCGCATGATCAACCGCTACACCTTTTTGATGCGGATGATGGAATCGCACGGGCCCAATATGATGTTTCCGCTGAAAAAGTACTACCCCAAAACGTACGAGTGGCTGTTTGCCCAGCGCCAAAAAACCATGATGGAGGCCCTAGTGCAAACGCTGAAGGACGGTCAAGCGCAGCGCCTGTTTCGCGACGACCTGGATCCCGAATTGGTCGCCCGAATTCACTTTACCACCATGGTTGGACTGGCGGACGCGGACCTGCACACCGACAGCCTGGCCGAGCGCCGCACCCTGATTTGGACGGCCATCAGCTTGTTCATCCGGTCCATCAGCACGGCCCAAGGACTTCACTACTTCAACGAAAAAAACGAACAAACCTCATGACGCGCACCCTGTATTTCGCCGTGGCTTTGGCCGCGGCCCTGGCGGGTTCCGCCCAAAATTCGCTTTCGCTCGATCAAGCGATCGCGCACGCCCAGAAGCACAACGCCCAAAATAAAGTGCGGAGCCTCGAGCAGCGTGCCGCCGAAAAAGTGCTGTGGCAAAACATCGCGCTGGGACTTCCGAGCGTGACCACGGCCGGGCAGTACACGGACAACATCGAACTTCCGGCCCAGTTTTTTGACATCAACCAAGACGGGGTGATTGACAAGCTGCAATTCGGAACCCGCTACACCTCGCTGGGCAACCTCAGCGTCAACCAGCTCGTATTCGACGGCAGCTACATTGTGGCGGTTCTGGCCACGAACGTGCTGCGCGACCAAGCGGCGCTGAACAAAGAAAAAACTGAGATTGAGGTGCGCCAGCAAACCGCCCAGTTTTACCACCTCGGGGTGATTCTGGCCGAAAACGAAAAGGTGCTCGCCGAAAACCTCAAGCAGGCCAACACCACTGCCACCCAAATGGAGGCGATGGCCGGCGAAGGACTGGTCGAGGCCGAAAGCGCCGACCAAGTTCGCTTGGTTGCCCGCCAGCTCGAGGCGGCCTTGGGCAACGTGCGCCAGCAGCGCGGGGTGACCGAAAAAATGCTCTTGCTCACCTGCGGACTGCCCATCGACCAACCGGTACAGCTCACGTCCACCCTCAGCGACCTGATCGACGGGGCCGTGGGCGGCCAGGGCTTGCTTCAAGCCAATTTTAAGCCCGAACAGCACGTGGACTACCGCGTTCTTGCGGCCGGACGCCTGGGCCAGTCTCTGCTCTACAAGAACGACCTGGTGGGATTTTTGCCCAAAGTGTACGCCGGGTACTCACTGACCAAGCAATTTGTTAGCGAAGACGCGAACGTGTGGAGCCCCGACGGATTTCACGCCAACAATGTCGTGTTCCAGTCCTGGAACCTGAGCGCCCAGTTTCCGATTTTCACCTCGGGACGCCGGGTATTTAAGGCCCAAGAAAGCCGCCTTAAACTGGAACAGCTCGACGTGCTGCTCGAGCAGACCAAGGCGGCCGTGACGGTACAGCACCTTCAAGCCAAGGCGGAATTTGAAAACGCCCTGACCACCTACCGCCTTCAGGCGGACAACGTCGCCCTGGCCAAGCGCCTGCGCGACAAAACCCGCATCAAGTTTCTCGAAGGCGTAGCCAGCAGCCTGGAATACAGCCAAGCCGAAACCCAGTACCAGCAAACGGTCGCAGCGATGCTGTCGAGCGCCAACGAAACCCTCAACAAACGCATTGCCCTCGAAAAAGTACTGGGCATGTACAACACCTCGAAGCCCGAATAAACCATGAAGAAGAACCTCCTCCTTACCGCCGCCGTGGCCGTTGCCGTGGCTTCGTGCGGAACCTCGGATTCCGCCCAAGGCGATGCCGCCCAGCTGACCGCTCAGCGCGACTCGCTCGAAACCCTGAAGCGCACCGTGGACGCCGCCCTGCGCGACGTCAACCTGCGCCTTAGCGAGCTGGACAGCACGAACAACTGGGCCAACGTAACCCTCTACGGAGCCGCTTCAGGCGCCTTCGAGCACGGATTCAACGTCTACGGCACGGTGCGTTCGGACCAAAGCGTCAGCCTCTACCCCGAGAGTCCGGGCCGCATTGCGCGCGTCAACGTGCGCGCCGGCCAAAACGTTTCGGCCGGAACCGTCCTGGTGGAACTCGACAACCAAGTCATGAAGTCCAGCCTGGCCGAAGTCAAAACGCAGCTGGAACTCGCGCAAACCTTGTTCGACAAGCAAAAGCGCCTTTGGGACCAGGGCGTCGGCAGCGAGGTACAGTACCTGCAGGCCAAGACCCAGTTCGAAGCCCTCAAAAAGCGCCTGAGCGCCACCGAGGCCCAGGTGGGCATGACCCAAATCCGCGCACCCTTTAGCGGCACCGTCGACGAAGTCTTCGTTCGCGAAGGCGAATACGCGGCTCCGGGCATGGCCACCGTACGCTTGATCAGCAACGGCGGACTGCGCCTCGAAATGGACATTCCCGAGACCTACCTCACCCGCATCAAGGTGGGCCAAACGGTGGACATGGACTTTAATTCCGTGGGCGTGAAGGCCCAGGGACGCATCAGCAGCGTGGGCGGATTCATCAGCCCCGACAGCCGCACGTTCCGCGTGACCGTCAACCTTCCGGCGAACGGCGCCTACAAGCCCAACATGCTCGCCAGCGTCTACGTCCGCGACTACGAAACGGAATCGGCCCTCTACCTGCCGAACCGCCTCATTCTTCAGGACCGCAAGGGAACCAACTACACCTACGTCTTTGTGGGCAAGGAAGGCAGCACCTTGGGTACGGTCGAGCGCCGCGACCTCAGCCTCGGCGTGGTGGGCGGTGAATCGACGGAAATCAAGGGCGGAATTCTCGCCGGCGACCGCGTCATCGACCGCGGCATCCGCTCGGTGCAGCCCAACCAAACGGTAAAAGCCATTACGGAATAAGCCATGAGCGAACAACCGTCACTTTACCGCCGCTTTGGCCTCGTACACTGGGCCGTAAGCAACCGCATCACCGTGGGCGTGCTCACGGTCATTATCGCCATCGCGGGCCTCGTGGCCTACCGCGGCATGCCCGCGGAGAGCTTCCCCGAGATTGCTCAGCCGACCATTTACATCGGAACCCCCTACCCGGGGTCTGCTCCGCTGGACATCGAGCGCTTGATTACCCGCCCGCTCGAAAAGCAACTGAACACCATTTCGGGCGTCGACAAGATTACCTCGACCTCGGTACAGGGCTACTCGAGCATCGAAGTCAAGTTCGACTTCACCGTTTCGGTCGATGAGGCCCTGCGCAAAGTCAAGGACAAGGTGGACGCCGTACAAGCTTCGGCGGACTTCCCCAAGGATTTGCCGGCCGACCCCAACGTATTTGACCTCAACATTTCGGAACTGCTTCCGATCATGAACGTCAACCTGTCGGGCCAGTACACCTCGGACCAGCTCAACGACTACGCCGAATACCTCGAAGAAAAAATTGAGGACTTGCCGGCCATCAGCGCGGTCGACATCCGCGGCATCGACGCCAAAGAGGTCCGCATCATGGTGGACCTGCGCAAAATGGAGTCGCTCAACATCAGCTTTGGCAACATCGCCGACGCCATCAAGTACGAGAACATGTCGGTTTCGGGCGGCGACCTGTTGGTCGACGGCTACCGCCGCAACGTTCGGGTGCTCGGCGAGTTCGACGAACTCGAAGACCTTGAGAACATCATCGTCAAGCACGAAAAGGGCGCCATCGTCTACCTGCGCGACATTGCCGAAGTGCAGTTTGACGAGGTAGAGCGCGAGAGCTACGCCCGCCAGTTCAACGAACCGGTGGTCACCCTCGACATTAAGAAGCGCAGCGGCGAAAACCTCATCGAGGTTTCGGCGGCCATCAACCAAATCATCGCGGACGCACAGTCGGATTACTTCCCCGACAACCTCGCGATTTCCATCACGAACGACCAGTCCAACCGCACCAAGAGCCAAGTTGCCGACCTCGAGAACTCCATCATTTTTGGTGTGATTCTAGTCGTACTGGTCCTCGCGTTCTTCTTGGGTCTGCGCAACGCCCTCTTTGTAGGCATCGCCATTCCGCTGTCCATGCTGCTCAGCTTCATGGTCCTCAGCTTCATGGGCGTAACCCTGAACTTCATGGTGCTCTTTGGCCTGGTCCTCGCGCTGGGCATGCTCGTGGACAACGGCATCGTAATCGTCGAGAACGTCTACCGCTTCATGAGCCTTGGCTACAGCGGCCGAGAGGCGGCCAAGCTCGGCGCGTCCGAGGTGGCCATGCCCATCATTTCGTCGACCGCGACCACGCTGGCGGCCTTTATTCCGCTGGCCCTTTGGCCCGGAATCATTGGCGAATTCATGAAGTACCTGCCCTACACGCTCATCGTCGTGCTGTCGTCGTCGCTGTTTGTGGCCTTGGTCATCAATCCGGCCCTTGCGGCTCGCTTTATGCGCACCGAAGCCGACACCGTCAACCGCCCGAAGTGGGCCAAAATTGGCGGAATCCTCAGCGTGGTGGGCTTGGCAATCAACTTTGCCGCGGGCCTCACGGCCTTGGGCAACACGTTGGCCTACCCGGGCTTGGCCATCTTGCTTTACGTCTACGGCATTGAGCCGGGCGCCCGTAAATTCCAAGCTTCGGTGCTTCCGTGGCTCGAGAACGCTTACGAGCAAACGGTTTCTCGAATTCTGTCGGGCCGCAACGCGACCAAGACGTTTGCTGCGACCATTGCCCTTTTCGTGGGCTCGATTGTGCTGTTGGGCTTGGTTCCGCCGCAGGTCGTGTTTTTTCCGAGCAACGAACCCAACCTGGCCAACATCTACCTGGAACTGCCCGAGGGTACCGACATCGAGTACACCAACGACGTGGCCCTTGAGGTCGAAAAACTGGTGGACGAGGTCATCGCGAAGTACACCTACGAGCGCGACGGTAAGCCCTACAACTACATGGTGGAATCGGTGATTGCCCAAGTGGGTAAGGGCACCGGCGACCCCCGCCAGGGTCCGTCCACCGTGGCCACGCCGCACAAAGCGAAAGTCGTGGTGGCGTTCCGCGAGGCCAAGTACCGCGTGGACGGCGACGGCAACACCGTAGCCAGCTCCGACGTCCTCAACGCGCTGCGCGACCGGATTTCGGGCATTCCCGGGGTGATCATTGCCGTAGAAAAAGACCAAAACGGGCCGCCCCAAGGCGCGCCGATCAACCTTGAGCTCGAAGGCGACGACTACGAGCAGCTGGTAGCCGTAGCCGCCGACCTTCGCAGCCGCATTGAGGCTTCGAGCATCAAGGGCTACGACGAGCTCAAAGTGGACGTCGCGGACGACAAGCCGGAACTTCCCATTTCGGTGGACCGCGCCAAAGCGCGCAGCCTGGGCCTGAGCACGGGCCAGATCGGCGACGCCATCCGCACCGCCCTGTTTGGTAAAGAAATCAGCCGCTACAAGACGGGCGAGGACGAGTTCCCCATCAACCT
>JBEAQA010000045.1:0-3036 GCA_041164105.1 Bacteroidota bacterium
GCGTCAAGACCGAGGGATTCGGTGGCGCTAATTTGGGCGACGGGCACGGTCCAGCCGTCTTCGCGGCTGAACCACTTGAGGCTTTCGCGCAACTGGGTTGCGGTTCGGCGTCCGGCGTCGGCAAAGCTGCCGTCGCACTTGTTGACGGCGACGAGGTCGGCCCGTTCCATGATTCCGCGCTTAATGCCCTGAACGTCGTCGCCCGCATTGGGCAGGGCGAGCAGGAGCAGGCCGTCTACGTAGTTCGCCGCGTCGGTTTCGTTCTGGCCCACGCCCACGGTTTCGACGATGATTTTGGTGTAGCCGGCCAGCTCGAGCAGTTCGATCGCCGCCCGCGTCGAGGGGGCCACGCCGCCCAGCTGCCCCGCGCTGGCCACTGGCCGAATGAAGGCGTTCGGGTGGCGGCTAAGGCGTTCCATGCGGGTTTTGTCGCCCAAGATGCTTCCGCGGTGCAGGCTGCTCGAGGGATCCACGGCCAGTACGGCCACGCGGTGCCCTTGATCGGCCCAACGGAGTCCAAGCGCCTCGGTGAGGGTGGATTTTCCGGCCCCGGGGTTGCCGGTGAGCCCCAAGCGAAACGTGGAATTGGGCGGCGAGCCCAGGGCGGCGAACAGGGCCGAGGCGCGTTCGGCGTCGTCGGGCAGCGTGCTTTCAACCAGGCTCAGCGCCCGACCCAAAAAGGCGCGGTCGGCGCGGCGGATGCCCTCAGCCCATTCCTCAGGAGTCCAGGTGGGGCCGTTCATCGTTAGTCGTTGGGGGCGTTGAGTGCGGCCTCGAGGAGCTGGCGTGCCGAGGTGACCACCGGGGTTCCGGGGCCAAAGACGGCTACGGCGCCGGCAGCGAACAGCGCGTCGTAGTCCTGGCGCGGAATCACGCCGCCGACGACCACCCGAATGTCGGGGCGGCCCAAGGCGCGGAGTGCGGCGACGAGCTGCGGAACCAGGGTTTTGTGGCCTGCGGCCAGCGAGCTGACCCCCACCCAGTGTACGTCGTTTTCGACGGCCTGCTGCGCCACCTCTTCGGGGGTTTGAAAGAGCGGGCCGAGGTCGATGTCAAACCCAAGGTCAGCAAAGCCCGTGGCGATCACTTTGGCGCCGCGGTCGTGGCCGTCTTGGCCCATCTTGGCGACCAGCAGGCGCGGGCGGCGACCGTAGCGCGCCGCAAAGGCGTCCGCCAAGGCGCGGACTTCAGTGAGTTGGCCGTCGTGGCCGGATTCGCGGGCGTAGACTCCGTGGACCATGTTCAGTTGGGCTTGGTAGCGGCCAAAGGCGCGCTCGAGGGCATCCGAAATTTCGCCCAAGGTAGCGCGAACGCGCGCAGCCTGTACGCTCAGTTCGAGCAGGTTGCCTTGGCCCGTGCGCGCCGCGGCCTCAATGGCCTCGAGGGCCGAGGTCACGGCTTTGGAATCGCGCGCGGCCTTGAGTGCGGCCAACCGCTCGGTTTGGCTGGCGAGCACGGCCTGGTTGTCGACCTCGAGGATTTCGAGTTCGCTGTCGTCTTCGGCGCGGAACGCGTTGACGCCCACCAGCACATCTTGAACCGAATCCAGGCGGGCTTGCTTGGCGGCTGCGGCTTCTTCGATGCGCAGCTTGGGCAGCCCGGCCTCAATGGCTTTGGTCATTCCTCCGAGGGCTTCCACCTCTTCGATTAGGGCCCAGGCGCGGTCCATCAGTTCGGCGGTGCGCTCTTCGACGGCGATGCTGCCGCCCAGGGGGTCGACAAAGCGCGTAATCCCGGTGCGCTGCTGAATGCGGAGCTGGGTTTCGCGCGCAATTCGGGCGGAATAATCCGTGGGCAGCGCAATGGCTTCGTCGAGGGCGTTGGTGTGCAGGGACTGGGTTCCGCCCAAGGCCGCCGCCATGGCCTCGACCGCCGTGCGGGTGACGTTGTTGTAGGGCAGCTGCTCGGTCAAGCTCCAGCCCGAGGTCTGGCAGTGGGTGCGCAGCGCGCGGCTCTTGACGTTTTTGGGTTCGAACGACGCCACAATTCGGTCCCAAAGGGCACGGCCAGCGCGGAGTTTGGCCACTTCGGTAACGAAGTCCATGCCGATGGCCCAAAAGAAGCTCAGCCGGGGCGCAAAGTCGTCGATGTCGAGCCCCGAAGCCAGGCCGGTGCGCAGGTACTCGAGGCCGTCGGCCAGGGTGTAGGCCAGCTCAATCTCGGCCGAAGCTCCCGCCTCGTGCATGTGGTAGCCCGAGATCGAAATGCTGTTGAACTTGGGCATGCGGCGGCTGGTGTAGCCAAAAATGTCGGCGATGATGCGCAGACTGGGGCCGGGCGGGTAGATGTAGGTGTTGCGCACCATGAACTCCTTGAGGATGTCGTTCTGAATGGTGCCCTGCAGCGCTTCGGGCGCCACGCCCTGTTCTTCGGCGGCCACGATGTAAAAGGCGAGCACCGGAAGTACGGCGCCGTTCATGGTCATCGAGACCGACATTTCGCCGAGCGGAATTCCGTCAAACAGGCGCTTCATGTCGTCGACGCTGTCGATGGCCACGCCCGCCTTGCCGACGTCGCCCTGAACCCGCGGATGGTCGCTGTCGTAGCCGCGGTGGGTCGCCAAGTCAAAGGCGACGCTCAGGCCTTTTTGGCCGGCGGCGAGGTTGCGCCGGTAAAACGCGTTGCTGGCCTCGGCGGTGCTGAATCCGGCGTACTGCCGGACGGTCCACGGCCGCTGGGTGTACATGGACGCGTAGGGTCCGCGCACAAAGGGCGGCTCGCCGGGCGCGCTGAATTCGTGGGGCAGCCGCTTCAGTTCCATGGGTCGAGGTTTTGGTCGAGCAGGTGGGGCAGTCCGCCGCGAGCGTCCCACCGGGCCACTTGGGCGCGGGCCGCGTCGGCGAGTTGGGCGGTCCAGTCTTCGAGCAGGTAGCTTCCGCGAAGCGGGAAGTCGTGGCGGAGCAGGCCGCTTTCGTAGTACAGCACCAGTGCTTGGTGGCGGGCCCAGCGCGCGGCTTGGGGGCTGTCGTTCAGCGGTTGGATCCAGAGGTCGCGGCAACCTCCGAGGGCCAGCGCTTGGGCCTGCAGGCCGCGGTC
>JBEAQA010000046.1:0-2651 GCA_041164105.1 Bacteroidota bacterium
GCACGCTGCCCTTTGCCCACCGCATTAACCGGACGCCCTGCCCCGCCGTGAGCGCGGGTGCCAGCTGGGGTTCGGTGCTGGATTCGGCCTGGTTGACCTACACGGGGGCCGGGGCGGATTCGCTCTACTGGACGCTGGGCGACGGCACTACGGCTTCGACCGCGCCGACGGACACCCTGCGGCACAGCTACGCCGCCAACGGAACCTACACGGGCTGGCAGTACGCTTTTCGGGACTGCGGAACGGTGGATTCCGCCTCGTTTAGTGTGGAAATTCAAGGCATTGGACTAAATGAAGTCCCAACGGCGTGGCGACTTGGGCCAAACCCCACCCACGGAATGCTCGTGCACCACGGTCGATTGGTGGGCCATGCCCGGCTGATCAACGCGCACGGCCAAGTGGTGGCCGAGGTTCGGAATTGGCCGGCGGAGCAGCCCTGGACGTTGCCCTCGGGACTGCCGACGGGCGGGTACGTCGTCGAATGTGACTTGGCTCCATTTTGGATTCAGATAGCGCGGTAAATTTGACCTAATGATTCGCCGTCTGCTTGCCCTAACGCTACTGCTGGCCCTCGCCAGCGGGCCGTTGCTTCGCCTCGCCGTAGTTGGAGACTACGTGCTTCGGTTTGAGCGGTATGCGGCGGCGTGCGAAAACTTAGCGCGTCCCGAAATGCAGTGCAACGGATCCTGTCAGCTTTCCAAAGAGCTGCGGGCCATTGAAGAGGGTGGCGCGCCCGAACCCTTGTCGGCCGAGTGGCTCAAGCTTAAAATCAGCGAATTCACGGTGGCGGAAGCCCCGGCGTTCGCCGTATTCGCCTTCGAGGTGGGTACCGTGCGGGACTTCGTGGTGCCCCAGACCTCGGGCCAGCCTTCGGGCGCCTTTGGAACGCTGGTTCCGCCGCCCAAAATAGGATAGTTGATTTTGGGGCGCTTCGGCGCCAACTGCAATTCGGCGGCCCCTTGGGACCGTCTGATTGCGCGCACACCTACAACTATCTTATTTTAAACTTTTTATGAAAAATTTATTGGCCAAATTGGCCGTTGCTACCCTATTCGCTGCTTCGTTTGCCTCGTGCGACCCTAAAACTTCGACGGAGCCGGGATCCCTTACCCTCGAATTCGAGCACGTTTTTGGCAGCGCAGAGCTTCCTTTTGCGCTGAATACCGGCTATGTGCACCCGATGACCGGTGACAGCCTGAATTTCAGCATGTTCAAGTACTACGTCTCGAACGTCGTGCTCACGGCCGAAGACGGCAGCACCTGGGCCGCCCCCGAATCGTACTACCTGGTCGATGCCAGCATCCCCGCCAGCACGCTGGTTACCTTGGACGGCGTTCCCGCCAACCACTACACCGGCGTTTCATTTATGCTGGGCGTAGACAGCGTCCGCAACGTATCGGGTGCGCAAACCGGCGCACTGGACCCAGCCAACGGCATGTTTTGGAGCTGGAATTCCGGCTACATTTTTGTGAAGGCTGAGGGCACGAGCCCGCAAGCTGCGATGGGCGGATTCCAGTTTCACCTGGGCGGATTTGCGGCCGAGCAAAATGCGATTCAGTCGCTCGATTTTGTGTTCGGCAACAACCACGCAATGGTCGAACAAGGTGCCAACCCCACGGTGCACATGAAGTTCAACGTGGGTAAGCTTTGGCACGGACAGCCGAGCGTGGCCACCCAAGCCATGATCCACATGCCGGGCGCCAACGCCGTGGCCCGCATGCAAGCGCTGGCTTCGGGAATGGAGTTCGAGCACCTGCACAACTAAGACGTGCCGCGATTCGGAATTTGGGTAGGCGCCGCGGGCCTTGTGCTCGCGGCGTCCTGCCAGCCCGAAGCGGCCAAGTGGCAGCCCTCCCCGCCCGTGGCGGTGGAGCAGCCTGCTCATTTCCCCCCGCGCGCGGCCTGGTCGGCTGGCGCGGAACCCAGCGAAGCCAGTGTGCGCCTCGGCGAACTGCTTTTTCACGACCCGGAACTTTCGTCCGACGGCCAAGTTTCGTGCGCGAGCTGCCACCGACGCGTTGGGGCCTTTTCGGACCCGGGGATGCCCGTGAGTGTGGGTGTTGACGGTCGGCTCGGGCGGCGCAATTCGCCCCCAATACAAAACCTGGCGTGGACGCCCTACTTCATGTGGGACGGCGGCATCAACCACCTCGAAGTAATGCCTATGGCCCCCATTACGAACCCGGCGGAGCACGACCTTAGCCTTTGGGACTTCGTCCGTCGGGCCGAGTTGCGCTACCCCCACGAACTGTGGGAGGCCTTTGGTACTGATTCCGCCACGAGCCAGCTTGTGATGCGGGCGCTAGCCCACTACATGATGACCCTGGTCAGCGCCAATGCACCCTACGACCAGATTGCTCGCGGCGAGCGCCCATGGAGCCCCGCGGAACTTCAGGGCAAAGCCCTGTTTGACGCCCACTGCGCGACGTGCCATGCTGGGCCGCTGCAGACGACGTGGGGGTTCGCCTACCACGGAACGCCCCCCGCCACGCCCGCCGATTCCGGGCGCTTCAAGGTGAGTTTGCGGCCTGAAGACCTGGGGATGATGCGGATTCCTTCGCTCCGAAACTGGGCGTTTACGGCGCCCTACCTGCACGACGGCCGCTTCGCCACCCTCGAGGCCGTTTTGACCGACTGGCAGCAGGCCACCG
>JBEAQA010000047.1:0-3379 GCA_041164105.1 Bacteroidota bacterium
GTAGAGAGTGGCCACGATGTGGTGATTTTGCTCGACTCCATTACCCGTTTGGCCCGCGCCTACAACACCGTCAGCCCCGCTTCGGGCAAGGTGCTGTCGGGCGGTGTGGACGCCAACGCGCTGCACAAGCCCAAACGCTTCTTTGGCGCCGCGCGGAACATCGAAAACGGCGGATCCCTGACCATCTTGGCTACGGCCTTGATCGACACCGGCTCCAAAATGGACGAGGTCATCTTTGAAGAATTCAAGGGAACCGGCAACATGGAAATGCAGCTGGACCGCCGCATCGCCAACCGCCGCATCTGGCCGGCGATTGACCTGATTGCGTCCGGAACCCGCAAAGAAGACATGCTCTTGAGCCCCGAGGTGCTCAACCGGATGTACATCTTGCGCCGCCACCTTGCCGACATGACGCCGGTCGAAGCCATGGAGTTCCTCGAGGACCGCATGAGCAAGACGCGCAACAACGAGGAGTTCCTCGTGTCCATGAACGGCTAACCGCACGGCGCGCCGCACGGAACCGCCCCTCGGGGCGGTTTTTTTATGCTGTAAAGATTGGTCGCGGCTACACGTTGGCCAGTTCCGCAAAGGCTTGCAGCGGATTCATGCCGGTCGTGGCGGCAACCACGGGACCCGAAAAGACCGACGACGCTTCGGCCACAAAATCATCCAGGCGGGCGTAGCGCTGCGAAAAATGCCCGAGCAGCAATCGATGGGCTCCCGCGGCCTGGGCCACGTTGGCGGCTTCCTCGGCCGTCGAATGCCCGGTCTTAGCAGCAAGTGCTTGGTGCCGAATCAGGTACGTGCTCTCGTGGTACAGAAATTCGACGCCCTGCGCAAAATTGGCCAAGGCCGGAACGTAGGCCGTGTCGCTTAGGTAGGCCATGCTGAACCCTCGGCGGCCGGGTTCCGTCACCTCGGCGTTGGGCACCACGCGGCCGTCGCGGGTCCGCGCGTCCCGACCGAGCTGCAGGCTCCGAAAGTCCGCAGCCTCAAGACCGGCAGCCACCGCTGCGGTAAAATTCACTTTTCGCGGTGCGGTAACCTCGTCAACCCGGTAACCCCAGGCCTCAATCCGGTGCTTCAGCGGGTGCGCCGAAATTTGAACGTCCTCGTTGGCAAACACCTCACCCAGATGCGCCGCGCGGAAATCCACCGGAAACGCCCACGAACCTTCGGTAGCCTGGTTAATTCCGCGCAAAAAGGCCTCGAGCCCCGGAGGACCCACCACCGTGAGCGGCTTCGTACGGCCCTGCAGGGTCCACGACGACATCAAGCCGGGCAGGCCAAACACATGGTCCCCGTGAAGGTGCGAAATCAAAATCACGTCGAACGTGGCGCCGCGCAGGCCCACCTCCCGAACGCGGATCTGCGTGCCCTCGCCGCAATCAATCAGCATGAGGGTTCCGCCCACGCGAAGCGACTGCGCCGACGGGTACTGGCCCGGAGCCGGAACGGCCGCACTGCAGCCTAAAATTCGCCAGTCTACCCGAGAAAAGTCCATTCCCTCAAAGGTCGGCCGCGAAGGGGATGCAAAAAAGCCCTAATTTTGGGCCATCCCATGGCACAGAAGACGCTCCTTACTCAGCGCGACTGCGAAGTCACCTTAAGCCGTCTTTGCCACCAACTCAACGAAGTTCACGTTCCTTGGAACCGCACGGTGCTGGTCGGAATCCAACCCCGCGGCAGCCAGCTGCTCAAGGCCTTGGTCGCCCAACTCGAGGCGGAATTCGGCACGGGACCCATTGAGCACGGCCTGCTCGACATCACCTTTCACCGCGACGACTTTCGACGCCGCGACGAGCCGCTCACGGCCAGCCCCACCGAAATGGACGTGCTGATCGAGGGCAAACGCGTGGTGCTCGTGGACGACGTGCTCTACACCGGCCGTTCGGTGCGTGCCGCCTTGGACGCCCTCGGCGACTTTGGCCGCCCCCAGCGCGTCGAACTCTGCGTGCTCATCGACCGCCGTTTTTCGCGCGAACTTCCCATACAGCCCGATTACTCTGGGCGCCGCGTGGACGCCCTCAACCACGAGCGCGTGCGCCTGAACTGGCACGGCGACCAACTCGAATCTGTACTGCTCGAATCCCCCGAACATGCCCCGGAACACTAAGCTGCACTCGCGCCACCTCCTCGGCCTCCAGCACGTGCCTGCGGAGGACCTGCACCTCATTTTGCACTGGGCGGGGCACTTCAAAGAAGTCATCAACCGCCCCATCAAGCGGGTTCCTTCGCTGCGCGACATCACCATCGCCAACTTGTTTTTTGAAAATTCGACGCGGACCCGCCTGAGCTTTGAACTGGCCGAGAAGCGCCTTTCGGCGGACGTGGTCAACTTTGCGGCCTCGAATTCGTCGGTCAAAAAGGGCGAAACCCTGACCGACACGGTCAACAACATTTTGGCAATGAAAGTGGACGTTGTGGTCATCCGCCACGCGGATGCCGGGGTTCCGCAATTCTTGGCGGACCGCGTACCGGCCCACATCGTCAATGCCGGCGACGGCACCCACGAGCACCCGACCCAAGCCCTGCTGGACGCCTTCACGATGCAAGAACGCTTGGGGTCGCTCGAGGGCAAAAACGTTGTGATCGTCGGCGACATCCTGCACTCGCGGGTCGCGCTCAGCAACATCTTTGGGCTGCAAAAACTGGGCGCCAAGGTCGCCGTCAGTGGCCCGTCAACGCTGATTCCGCGTGCCATCCACGAACTGGGCGTCGAAGTGATCCCCAACGTGGACGACGCCCTCGAATGGGCCGACGTGGCCAACGTGCTCCGCGTGCAGCACGAGCGAATGGACCGCGCCTTTTTTCCGTCCGTCCGCGAATACCACGCCCGCTACGGCATCACCATGGACCGACTCAAGCGGCTTTCGTCCGTACCCCTGATTATGCACCCCGGGCCCATCAACCGCGGGGTTGAGCTCACTTCTGAGGTGGCGGATTCGCCGTACGCGGCCATTTTAAACCAGGTCGAAAACGGCGTTGCAGTACGCATGGCTGTGTTGTACCTTCTTGCCGCTCAATCAAGTACGCACGATGTCGTTTAAAGTCGAACGCAAACCCAACTTCCTGCACCTCCGCTGGGGTTCCGACACGTTCGGCCCCGAGGGCACTAAAGAATTTAAGGCGCTTCTCGCCAAGCACCCCGAAGACCACATGCTGGTCAACCTGCTGGCCGCAGAGGAATTCGACGGCGTCGAGGACCTCCAAGACCTTCAGGCGGAGCGCATGGACGAAATGTTCTCGTGCATCTTTATCGTGCGCGAAAGCCTGATGCACCTCTTTGACGAGGACCTCGCAGTGGTTCCGACCTACCAAGAAGCCGAGGACTACTTCAGCATGGAGGACATGCAGCGCCAGCTCCTCGACGGCGAGG
>JBEAQA010000048.1:0-3988 GCA_041164105.1 Bacteroidota bacterium
TGGGCGGAACCGACGCTGACTACGCCAGCTACCAGCAGGCGCTTTGCCGCGGTTTGCTCGGCGACAACCCTGGAAAAATCGACCAGCTCGCCAAGCTCGAAAAGGGCGGCGGTGCCCGGGCGGACGAAGCCTTGTTTGAGCGCGCCCAGACCTTGCTGCGCATGGGCCGCAACCGCGACGCTGCCGAGGCCTTCACGGCCTACCAGCGCAAGAAGCCCAACACCGAAAAGGGCCGCCGCGCCGGACTGAACATCGCCTTGGCGCAGCGCAACGACGGCGACCTCAATGGGGCCATTGTGACCTTCCAGACGGTGGTGCGCGATTATCCGGGAACCCCGGAGGCCCGCGAAGCCATTTCGGTGGCGCGCTCAGTCTACGACGAAGCCAACCGCATCGACGACTACCTCGAGTGGGTTCAGGGCATGCCGTCTTCGGGCATCCGTGCCAGCGAGTTGGATTCCGTGGCCTACATGTCGGCCTACGACAAGTACGCCCAAGGTCAAAATTCCGCGGCTTTTGAGGCGCTGACCAAGTACCTCAAGCGCTTCCCCGACGGCTACTTTGCGCCCGAGGCGAACTATCAAGCGGCTGAAGCAGCCCGCTTGAGCGGCCAAATGGCGTCGGCGCTTCCGTACTACCGCAATGTGGTGCGCCAGTCCGTGGGCGCCAACACGGTTCCCTCGTACAAGTGGTTGCTCCGCGACGCCGAGCAGCGCAAGGACCCCAACGAAACCAAGCGCTACGCCGAGCGCCTTCTGGCCTTGGCCGAAGACGCGAGCTTGCGCAGCGAGGCCAACCGCGCCATGATGCGGGCGCACGTGGCTGAAGGCTCCGGCGATGTGGCATTGACCTACGCCGAAGGCATCATTGCCGACCTTCGCCAGACCCCGCAAGACCGCAGCGAAGCCCTGGCGGTACGCTTGCGCATTACCGAGGCCAAGTACCGCAACCAGCCGGGCGACTCAACCGCCCTCGGGTTTTGGCAGCAAGCTGCCGAGGGGGCGATTGCCGAAGGTTCCGCCGAAGTACAGGCCGAAGCGACCTACGCCAAAGCCAACATTTTGCGCTTGCGCAACCAATTTTCGGCGTCCAACGAGGCGGTTTTCGCGCTGCTCGACAACTTCCCGGGCCAGCAAGAATGGCGCTACAAGGCCCTGCTGGTGTTGGCGCGGAACTACGCCAGCCTGAACGACGGCTTCCAAGCGCGCTACACCTTGGATTTCGTGATTTCGGAGCACCCCTCGGACGAACTCGTTCGCGAGGCCCAGGCGCTGCTCGCGGAATTCAATGCCGCTCAGCTCGAATCCAATGCTCCCCAAACAACTTCCGACGACGATGCAGAATAATTTGAAATGGACCGCACTGGGTCTGGCGTTCACCGCCCTGTCGGCCGCCGGCCAAGTCGGCGAAGTGGAAGTGTCGGTGACCGACAAGTACCGCGCTAAGGTCGCCGAAGCCGTAAAAATTTCGGGCCAGCCCAGCCTCAGCGATACGAGCATTCAGAAGCTGCCCGTCAGCATCACCGTCCGCCCGTCTGTGGTGGCGGTGGAGCCGGTCATGGAACTGATTCCGCCCGTCAAAATTTCGAAGACCAAGCTCGAGCGCTTGCCGTCGCGCTACGTTTCGCTGATCGCGGGCAACTACGGTTCCGTAGAGGCCGAAGCGGCCATCGGCAGTGTGCGCAGCGTGGCCCACAACTGGTCGGTGCGCGGAACCCACCGCTCCACCCGAGGCGGATTCGCCAAGGACTACGTGGTTTTTGATCGCCTTCTGTGGTCGGAATCTACCTTGGACGGGACCTACGAGCGCATTTTCAACCGCGGTCGCCTTCGCTTTGAGGGCGGAGGTGCCTGGGACCGAATTCCGTTCTACGGCCAGTCCTGGACGGTGAATCCCGCGGATACCGCCAACGCCGCTCCGGGGCGCGGAATCCAGACCTACACGGCCGGAGCCCGCTACCAGGCCACCCGCTACCGCCGGACCCAGATGTTCCGCAGTGCTTCGGTTTCGGGGCACCATTGGATCGACCAGGGCGGTCGCCAGTTCGAGTCCGGAGCGCAGGCCCGCATTGAGTCGGCGCTGCCGGTGCAGAACCTCGTGCTCAACCTGCCGCTGTCGTTTTCCATCAACCAGCTTCAGGGCAGCGCGCGCCCGGACACGTCGAGCACCGCATGGGCCGCTCAGTTCAGTCCGTCGCTGGCCGACAGCATTAAAGGCGTCCGCTTTCGCTTTGGCTTGAACGTGATTGCCACCGGGGGTCCGGGCCAAAAAACACTTCCGTACTTCCCGCCAGTGGTTCACGTCGAAGTTCCGCTGGTCCGCGACGTCCTGTACCTCTACGGCGGAATGGACGGGCAGGTGGACAACGGCGGCATGCGCGCTCGCGTGGACGCGGTGCCCTTTTTGTCGGAATCGGCCACCTACGAGGCCATTCGCAGCAGCAGCATTTACGGGGGCGCTACGGGCCGCTGGAGCCGCATCGTCGGCTACCGCTTCGGCGGGCGCTACACCACTTGGGACAACTACCCGATGGTGGTTCGCCCCCAGGTGGACTTCGGAATTCCCTACGACAGCGGCCGCGTCGGCATGCAGTACGTCAAGGCCACCGTGCTCGAGCCTACGGGCGAGCTGACGTTTCAGTTCAAGCAAGTCTGGGACGTGCGCCTGTACGGTTTGCTGCGCTTTGCCCTGCAGGATCAGGATCAGAAGCCGGTCTACCACCTACCGAAGTACGAATTCGGGGCGCAAGCTCGCGCCAACTTCGGCGACAAGATCCGCCTGGATGGAGCCATGGTGCTCCGGGGCGCTCGGACCACGTTGGACGGCCTGATGATGGAGTACGACCTGCCCGCCTTTATGGACGTGCGCGTCGGCGCCCAGTACCGCTACAACAGCCAGTTGGACGCCGTGGTGCGCATCGACAACCTGCTCAACCAGCGGGCCGAGTGGTGGATGGGCTACCCCATTCAGGGAATTCGCGCAAATTTGGGCTTGGTTTACAAGTTTTAAGCGTTTAGGGCTCCGGATATCAACACCTTGCCGTTCGTGCGCTGTGTTGAAAAAAATGTTGATAAACGGGGGTAATTTTTAGTGCGCTGCACTCCCCGGCTCGGCGTGAGGACTATCTTTGTAGGTAGTCCTTTTTTATTGGAAATATGAGCGAAAACAAGCAGTACGGCGCGGACAGTATTCAGGTCCTCGAAGGTTTAGAGGCGGTGCGCAAGCGCCCCGCGATGTACATCGGCGACGTCGGCCAAAAGGGCCTTCACCACTTGGTTTATGAAGTAGTTGACAACTCCATTGACGAGGCGTTGGCGGGCCATGCCACCAAGGTGGACGTGACCATCCACGAAGGCAACAGCATTACCGTAAAAGACGACGGCCGCGGAATCCCGGTGGCCATGCACGCCAAAGAGGGCAAGTCGGCCCTTGAGGTCGTCATGACCGTCCTGCACGCGGGGGGTAAGTTCGACAAGGATTCGTACAAGGTTTCGGGCGGTCTGCACGGAGTAGGTGTCAGCTGTGTGAACGCCCTATCGACGCTGCTTCGCGTCAACGTGCACCTCGACGGCAAAGAGTACCAGCAGGAATACAACATCGGCAAGCCGTTGTACGACGTCAAAGAGGTGGGACCTACCGACTACCGCGGTACGATTGTCCACTTTCAGCCGGATACCAGCATTTTTTACGAGAGTGTCTACCAGTACGACATTCTGGCGGCGCGCCTTCGCGAGCTGGCCTACTTGAATCGCGGAATCCGCATTCAACTCACGGACGAGCGCGACGTGCAAGAGGACGGCTCGTTCCGCACCCAAGAGTTTTACAGCCAGGGTGGCCTCAAAGAGTTCACCGAGTTCATTGATCAGAACCGCGAGAGGTTGATTCCCGAGCCCATGTACATGGAGGGCGAGATCGAAGGGATTCCGGTCGAAGTTTCGATGACCTACAACACGTCGTACGCCGAGAACATCCACTCGTACGTCAACAA
>JBEAQA010000049.1:0-9575 GCA_041164105.1 Bacteroidota bacterium
TTGGTTACAAACGATTCCCACTTGGTGAGTTCGGGCTTGCCCTCGGTCGGAAGGCCCAGCTTGCGCAGCACGACCTGGTCCATGGCCTGGTCGCGAAGCAGCATCGGAACTTCGTAGATCGTCTTGGCGTCCAGGGATTCGATGACCGCGTCCGGGGTCACGTTGCAGAACAGCGCCAGCTTGCGGCGCACGTCCTCGCCCAGGCTGTGCTCGGCACGGCACACGAGGATGTCGGGCTGAACGCCGGATTCCTGAAGCATTTTAACGGAGTGCTGGGTGGGCTTGGTCTTGAGTTCGCCGGTGGCGCGCAAGAACGGAACCAGCGTAAGGTGCACGCTGACGCAGCGCGAACCCAGTTCCCAACGGAGCTGGCGCACGGCTTCGATGAACGGCAGGGCTTCGATGTCGCCCACGGTTCCGCCAATCTCGGTAATGACAATTTCGTAGCGGCCGTCTTCGCCCAAGAGGAGCATGCGGCGCTTGATTTCGTCCGTGATGTGCGGAATAATCTGCACGGTCTTGCCCAGGTAGTCGCCGCGGCGCTCTTTGTCAATGACGTGCTGGTAAATGCGGCCCGTCGTGACGTTGTTGGCCTGCGAGGTCGGGCGGTTGAGGTAGCGCTCGTAGTGGCCGAGGTCCAGGTCGGTCTCAGCGCCGTCGTCGGTCACGTAGCACTCGCCGTGCTCGTAGGGGTTCAGGGTACCCGGATCAATATTGAGGTAGGGGTCGAACTTCTGGATGGTCACCGAAAATCCGCGTGCCTGCAGAAGTTTGGCGAGCGAAGAGGCGACGATGCCCTTGCCCAACGAAGAGGTTACGCCACCGGTGACGAAAATGTATTTTGCCTGATTTGCCATGCGCTGCGGGGTTCGCGCAAAGTTAGGGCATTAGAAGGCGTAGCTCAGCAACACCGTCGGCATTATTGGCAGCTGGTTGACGCGCTGCGCCTTAGGGGTGTCGTAGTAGAAAATATTGCGCCGGTTGTAGACGTTGGTTACCGCGAGCGAAGCCTCGAGGCGCTGCACTTCGCCCAGCTCCCACACCTTTTTTGCGGTGAAGTCCAGTCGGTGGTAGTCCGGCAGGCGCTTGCTGTTGAGGTCGCCGTAGAGAATGCCCATCTGGCCGTTCTCGGTGGGGTACGGGTAGTCGATGTTGGGGCTGCCGTCCGGATTCGTGAACGGAAGCTGTTCGAAGTAGCCGCGAATCGGCGTGAACGGGAATCCGCTGCCGTAGTTCCAGCGCACGTTGACTTCAAACTGCTTGGCGAATTTGCGGGCCACGACCAGGTTGGTGTTGTGGCGGCGGTCAAAAAAGGGCGCGTAGGTCTGCTCGCCGTCGAAGCGGGTGCTGCGCCCCAGCGAATACACGGCCCAGAGGTACCACTTCTTGTCTTCGTAGGTCACCAACGCGTCGATTCCGCGGGCCAAACCGCGCTCGACCATAAAGTCCTTGCGGAGCTTCTCGGGCTGGTTGGCGTACTGCGGAATGTCGTCGTAGATCTTGAACCGGTTGACGTTGGTAATCATACCAAAGTTCTTGACGTAGGCCTCCAGCTCGACGTTCCAGCGCGGCGCAGGGTTGAATTCCACCCCAAATACCGCATGGTCGGCCGTCTGAAGCACACCCGGAACCGGCTCGTCACCGATTTTGCTCGGCAGGTCCACCCCGCCCCCGCTTAAAAATCCGTAGAACAGGTTCACCACGTCGCGGTCGGAATTCGCCGCAATAATGTTCTGCGAGTAGCGGCCGGCCGATCCCTTAATGCGAATGTTTTCGGTCGCGTTGTACTTGAATCCAAAGCGCGGCTCAAGGCGCACTACCCCCATGGTGGAATAGTTGTGCATGCGGATTCCGGGCTGAATCAGCCAACGGCCCTGCTGGCGCTTGTAGTCGAAGTAGGCGCCCAACTCGGTGGTGTTGTCCTCTTGCTGCAGCGTGCGCCCCACCGTGTTGGTGAACTGGTAGTCCGTGTAGTAGCCGATAAATTCGAGGCCGTACTTGAGCTCGTCGGCCTTGCGGAGCAGGTAGGTAAAGTCCAATCCGCCGTTGAAGCCGTTGATGGTCGAGAATCGGGGGCGGTTCTCGAGTTCGGTCGAGGTAATCGTGTACGAACTCTGGGCAAGGTGGCCCTGCAAAATGGTGTTGGACGCGGCCGGAACCACCGTAAAGTCGGTGCCGTAGCCGAAGGAGTTCCACGCGATGGACTTGTCGCCCGCAAAGCGCACCGCGTCGCTAAAGTTGAAGCCAAAGACGTTGAGCTTGTTGCCCCCCTCGGACTCGACCGTGTACTTGCTGAACACGTCGCGGAACTGGAAGGGCAAGCCCCCGTATTCCTCGGCCACGCGGGGGTACACCACCGGGGCCATTTCGTCCAGCAGGGACTCTTTGAACGAAACGAGCAGCGAGCTGGGCGCCAATCCGTTGCGCTTGCGGCCAATGGGAACTTCGAGCAGCGCCTTGGCCAGGTAGGTGGATCCGCTCACTTTGCCGGCAATGCGGTCGCGTCGCCCCGTGCGGGTGCGGATGTCCATGACCGAAGAAGTCCGGCCGCCGTATTCCGCGCCAAATCCGGCCGTGTAAATGTTGGCTGACTGCAGAATGTCCGTCTCAAAAACCGAGAAAAACCCGATGCTGTGGAACGGATTGTAGAGAATCATGCCGTCGAGCTTGACGAGGTTTTGGATCGGAGCTCCGCCGCGGATGTAGAGCTGGCCGCCCTGGTCGCCCGTGGTGATGACGCCGGGCATGACCTGCAGGGCGCGAACCAAATCGGGCTCGCCGCCAATCGAAAAGGTACCGATGGACTTGGGGTTGAGCTGCACCACAGCCGTAGAAACCTTGGTTTGCTTCTCTTGCTTGCGGGCGTCAATGACGACGTCCTCGAGCTCGATGACGGATTCCTTGAGCGTGACCCGCGTAAACGTGTTTTTCTCGGCCACCACCGAAATACTCAGGGTTTGCGGCGCGTAGCCGGCGCGGCTAAAGGTGACTTTGTAGGTTCCGACCGGAATACCGTTGATTTGGTAAAAGCCGTCGTTGTTGGTGTAGGACTCCAGGGTCTTGCCGGACACGACGTACGACACCTTGGCGAGGTTGAGCGGAGCCTGATCCGACTGGTCGACGACCAAGCCGCGCAGTCCGCCCACGCTTTGGGCCCATGCTGCCGAGGTTAAAAGAAGGACCGCTAGGGTCGAAAGGACCTTAGTAGAGAATTTTGAAAAGCAGCTCATCGAGGATATCAGAATCACGGAGGTTGGGCGACGCCATGCCTTTAGCCTGGCGGTCGGCCTCGCGAAGATAACCCACGATGCGGGCTAAGTGGCCGCCCGAATAGTTCTGGGCCGCCCGCGAAATGTCGCGCAGGGCAAATTCCGAAACACCAAGCTGGGCCGCCGCAGTTTTGGGGTTGGGTTGCGCCCCCATGCCCTGGTAAATCAGGGCCTTAAAAAAGGTGCCGTACAGCGTGGCGATTACCAATATCAGCGGGCTGGACCGGCTGTGCTGCATCATGCTGCGCGCAATCTTGTAGCTGCGCTCAACGTCGTGGGCGACCAGGGCCCGAAGGAGCTCGAACTGGTTGTATTCCCTATTGGCCCCCGTGTACTTTTCGACCGTAGCCGCCGTGACCTCGCCGCCCTCGCCGAGCACTACGGCGTACTTGCCCAGTTCTTGGTCGATGGCCGAGAGGTCCACGCCCAAGCTCTCCACGAGGACTGCCGCCGCTTTTTCGCTGATTTTCAAGTTGCGGTGGCGGGCCAATTCGGCGACGGTTCCGGTGATTTGGTATTCCGGAATTCGATCAAACTGGAAGTAGTTCTCGCCGGGCTTGAGGGCCTTGTACAGGGCCTTTCGCTTGTCCAGCGCCTTGCCCGTGAGGCTGAGCAAAAGCACCGTTTGGGGCTGCGGATTTTTAACGTAGGTCGCCAAGTCCTCGAGGTTGCGCAGATCCTGGGCCTCGCGAACGACAACCACCGTGCGCTCGGCCATCATGGGGTAGCGCTTGGCTTCGGATTCCACGCTGCGCGCGTCGACGTCGCGGCCGTAGAGTACCGACTGGTTAAAGGCGCGGTCGGCCTCGGGCAGGGCCAGCTCAAGCAGGGCGTCGGTCAGGACGTGCACAAAAAAGGGCTCTTCGCCGGCTACCACGTAGACCGGCGCAAATTCGCCTTGGCGCCACTTGGCAACTACTTTGTTTACGACCGCTTGCATGCTCGAACAAACCTACGAACTCAACCCTCGTGGTGGTAGGGCTCGCCGCGCAAAATCGTAAAGCCTCGGTAGAGTTGTTCCGCAAAAAGCACCCGAACGAGGTCGTGCGGAAACGTCATTTTGCTCAGTGCCAGTTCGTACTGTGCCATGGACCGGAATTCCGCATCAAAGCCCCAGGCGTCGCCGACCGCAAAAATGAGGCGCTTGGGCCCCGCATTCATCCATTTTTGAAGGCGCTGGCTGAATTCCATCGACGTGAGGTGCTGGCCCCGTTCGTCGAGCAGCACCAGCAGGTCGCCGGATTTGAGTGCCGCGCGCTGGGCCGCCCGGTCCTTGACGGCTTCTAAGCGGAATTTGGCATAGTGGCCGATGCGCTTGCTGAAGTCTGCCAAGCCTTTTTGGGCGTAGTCGACGTGGGTTGGCCCCACCACTAAAAGAATGATCTCCACGGCTGCCGTAAGTTTGGGTGGTGCCCGCCCGACTGGCGCGCCCGAGCTGCAAAGATGAAACCGATTTCTGCCTTCTTGCCCCCCGACGAACTGAACGCGCACATTCTGCGCAGTTTAGCTGAGGACTTGGGCCGCGGACCCGAGGCCGGAGACCACTCTTCAGCCGCGTGCCTCGACCCCAACCAGCAAGGGATTGCGCAGCTTAAAACCAAAGAATCCCTCGTGTTGGCCGGCCGCGACGTCGTGGACGCCGTGCTGGCTGCGGTCGATCCGGGACTCCGCATCACCTGGCAGTGCGGCGATGGCGACCGCCTCGAAGCGGGCCGAGTGGCCGCCGAAGTTCGCGGGCCCCTTCCCGCCCTGCTGCGCGCCGAACGAACCCTCTTAAACTACGTGCAGCGCCTCAGCGGCGTGGCCACCCTAACGGCCCGCTACGCGGCCGAACTTCAAGGGCTCCCCTGCCAACTGCTGGACACCCGCAAAACCACGCCGGGCTGGCGCGCCCTCGAAAAATGGGCCGTTCAGGCGGGCGGAGGACGCAACCACCGCATCGGCCTCTTTGACATGATCATGCTCAAAGACAACCACATTGACCTCGCGGGCGGCATTACCGAGGCGGTTCGACGCACCGAGGACTACCTGAAACGTACCGGGCGGAACCTGGCCATCGAGGTCGAATGCCGCAGCCTGGCCGACGTCGAAGAGGCCCTCGCCCTGCCGAGCGTGCACCGCCTCATGCTCGATAACTTTTCGCCCGAAGATTGCCGTACCGCCGTGGCGCGCATTGCGGGCCGCAAAGAAACCGAAGCCAGCGGAGGCATCACCCTCGAAACCCTGCGCAGCTACGCCAAAACGGGCGTGGACTTCATCTCGGTCGGCGCCCTTACCCACTCGGCCCGCGCCGTGGACCTCAACTTTAAAGTCCGCCCGCAATGAACCGCTTGCTGGTCATCCTTCGCCGAAGCGCCCAAAACTTACGCCTGCCGCTCTTTGACGGCCTGAGCCTCTACGACGTCGCGACGTTCTTTTGGAAGGGCATCTACGAAGGCGCTGTCACCAGCCGCGCCGCCAGCATCAGCTTCAGCTTCTTTTTGGCCCTCTTTCCCGGCGTCATCTTCGTCTTTACGCTGATTCCGTTCATCCCCATCGACGGCTTTCAAACGGAACTTTTTCGCCTGCTGCGCGACGTCCTTCCGCCCAACAGCTTTGACGCGGCGTACACGACCATCACGGACATCCTGACCATCAAGCGCGGCGACCTGCTCGGCCTGACCGTGGCGGCTGCCCTGTTTTTTGCCACCAACGGAACCCTCGCCCTCATCGGCAACTTCGGCCAAACCATTCACCGCCTCAACGTGCGCGGATTTTGGTCGCAGTACCTCGCCGCATTTTGGCTCACCTTGGCCCTGTCGCTGCTGCTCATTGGGGGCATCGCGGGCCTGGCCTTGACCGAAGTCTGGATTCCGCAACTCATCGCCGGCGAGCGCGGAATTTGGCTCACCGCCCTGACCCGATGGGTGGTGCTGCTCGGCTTGGTGCTCTTTGCGATTTCGCTGCTTTTTTACTACGGCCCGATGCGCTCTGCGCCGTGGCGCTTCATTTCGCCGGGCGCGCTGCTGGCCACCGTGCTCGTCTGGCTCACCTCGTACCTCTTCGGAATCTACGTGACGGACTTCAGCCGCTACAACCAGTTCTACGGCTCCATTGGCACCCTGATGATCATCCAGCTGTGGATTTACGTCAATGCCATTGGCTTGATCATCGGATTCGAACTCAACGCCTCGATGGCTCGAGCCAAAAAAAGCGTACATTCCGACACCTAAACGTACCTAACCCATGAACACTAAATTTTTCGCATTCGCCGCAGCGCTGGCACTTTCGTTTTCTTCTTTTGCCCAAAAAGCCGACGACTTGCTCGGAGTTTGGTGGAATGCCGAAAAAGACGGCCAAGTCGAAATCTACAAAGTAGGCAGCGAGTACCGCGGACGCATTGTCTACGTGAAACTCAATACCAACCCCGACGGAACTTCGCCCAAGAAAGACAACCTCAATCCGGACGAAAAGCTGCGCAGCCGCGTACTTCAGGGTTTGACCATTTTGACGGGCTTGAAGTACGACGCCGACGACAAAGAATGGGCGGGCGGCCAGATTTACGACACCAAGTCGGGCAACACCTACGACTGCTACGCCCGACTCAACGAAGACGGCTCGCTGTACTTCAAAGGCTACATGCTGGGCATGCGCTTTGTAGGCCGATCCACCACGTGGACGCGGGTAAAAAAGTAAGCCCCTTAACGGCGGCGCACCGCCCAACGATTTTTTACGGAACCCAGCAGGTCGTCCCATTCCGCAATGGTTCGGCCAGGTTGGGCATACCACCAAAGGGTGGCGCCGATGGCCAGATCTTTTAGGATCATCTGTACGCTGCGGTCGAGCGGAAAGTCAATGGAGACCGCAACCGCCACGGCAATCATGGGCAACAACTTGCGGTGGTCGCGCCCCAACGGCCCCATGCCAAACACGTTCCAGACGAAGTAAGTTCGAAGTGCGTTGTTGAGGGCATAAGCTGCTACAATACCCCAGGCGGCCCCCACCAACCCAAATTCCGGAATAAGCCACCATTCTAAGCCTACTAAGGCAATTAACGTGGCAGTTCCGATTTGTAGATTTATCCAGTAGCGCTCCGAATTGCTGATGATGGCCCAGTTTAAGCCGGTGGCCAAGTCGATCATTTTGCCCAATGCAATGACCAAAAACAATGGCTTAATCACGGCATAGTCGGCACTGGGAAGTCGAGCTATCAACCAGTCTATGTGGGTTATGATGGCCGCAAACATGAACAAGCCAAGTAAGAGCTGCACAAAGGACGCCTTTTGGTAGACTTCCTTGACTTTCGCCAGTTCCGAAGCACCGAGCAGTCGGCTTAACGAAGCAACCGAGGAGGCGCCCAGGGCTCGCGTGGGCAAGTCCATGACCGAGCTTAAATTTTTCGCCAAGTCAAAGTAGGCCAGCTGCGAAAGCAGCAGAAAGTGCCCGACCATCAGTGCATCCAGCTGCAGAAAGGCCTGCGAAACAAGGGTCAACACCACCATGAAGGCGGCGTAGGCAGACAACCCCATAGGTTCTGCAGGGTCCTTCGTTGGGGACGCAGAAAACCGGTGGGCCCAACGCAGCGAAAGCACGAAAAGGACCAGGTGATTGAGTGCGTACGCAAGGCCATTCAGCCACAAAAAGTGGCTTATGCTTAATCCGCCAAAGTAGCAAGCGAGCAGCAGAACCGACTGGGTTAAGCGGAATGTGACATTGTTGGCCATCAGTCCGTACTGCGCCTTATAAAAAGCCGCAAAAACAGAACTGCCCATTTCAAAAAACCACTGACCGACCAGAAGCAACAAGAGCAGGCCCGCGAATTCCCCAAACAGCGAAAAATCAGAACTAAACTGAGCGATTCCCTCGCTCATGGCCGCCACCACCGCGACGGACACTACACCCCCAAGGCCCGAAAACAGCAGCGAACGCTGAATAATCCACCGTGCCCGCTCCGGAGATTTCGGCACGTAACGCAGTATGGCTTTGCCAAAACCCAAGGTTCCGATTCCGCCCAAAAGGGCAGCCACACCGAGCATAAACGCCAGCATGCCCCAGTACTGCTCTTGACCGGCAAACACCAGCGGAAAAAGAACCATTTTGTTCGCCAAGCCCACGACTTGGCCCGCATAGAGCGCGATGGAGCCCAGAATTGATTGTTTGCGGATGCTGCCCATCAGGCACGAAGGTACAACGGCCTTTTTTGCCGTAAACTTGCGGACTATGAACGACCTCTTTCGCACCGTGGGCCGCAACTGGCTCTTTCCCGTGCTTGCCCTAGTTGCAGCTAATTTGATTTATTTCGCCCCCGTCGTATTCCAAGGCAAGAATATTCCGCAGGACGACATCAAACTGGGCATAGCCAAGGGCAAAGAGATCGTGGATTACCGTGCCGCAACGGGCGACGAACCCCTCTGGACCAACGCCATGTTTAGCGGCATGCCGACGTTTCAGATGTCGACGCTGTACCCCAACAACGTACTCTACTATTTAAGCGACGCCGCCACTTGGCTCGGAACGTCGTCCAGCATTTACATCGTCGCCCTGCTCATGCTGGGATTCTTCTTTTTGCTGCGCGGCGAAAAGGTGGACCCGTGGCTGAGCGTGGCCGGAGCTATTGCCTTCGGATTCAGCGCGTTCTTCATCATCTCGCTGGCCGCGGGCCACAACGCCAAAATCCGCACGGCGGCCTACATGGCCCCGCTGGTGCTCGGGGTGCTGCTCACCTACCGCGGCCGCTCGGCGCTCGGATTTTTTGTCGCGGCGCTGTCTACGGGCATGAGCATTCAGTCCAACCACTTTCAGATCACGTACTACACGGCGATTCCGGTGCTGGCCGTGTCGGTGACCTTTTTGGTGGCCGCCCTTCGCGACGGCAGCGCCAAGCAGTGGATCACGCGGTCGGCGCTCTTGCTGGCGGCGGCTTTGGTCGGAATCGGCCCCAACGTCGGCAACCTCTGGTCGACCTATGCCTACACCAAAGCGACCATGCGCGGCGGTCACTCGGACCTGACCCCCCTGGCCGACAGCACGTCGGCGGCCCCTGCGACCAAGGCCGAAGGCCTCGACTTTGACTACGCCATGTCGTGGTCGTACGGCGTAACCGAAACCCTCAACCTGTTCATCCCCAACCTTATGGGTGGCGGAGCTAAGCAGGACTACGAGGGTACCAAAACCTACGAAACCCTTTCGCGCATCTTGCAGCAACAAGGCCTTGGAGGCGAACGCCTTCGCGA
This sequence comes from Bacteroidota bacterium, assembly GCA_041164105.1. Classification (GTDB taxonomy): domain Bacteria; phylum Bacteroidota; class Bacteroidia; order Flavobacteriales; family Schleiferiaceae; genus TMED14. Next base: position 9,482 of record JBEAQA010000049.1, read on the forward strand.
AACGGTCAACCAATATGCCGGATCGTTTTTGTACTGGGGCGACCAAAGCCTCGTCAACGGCGCGTACTACTTGGGCGCGGTGGCGGTCTTCTTG
>JBEAQA010000050.1:0-2886 GCA_041164105.1 Bacteroidota bacterium
GCCAGCGTAAAGTCGTCTTTGAGCAGGCCCTGGTTGAGCGTGCCCATGAAGTAACTGCGCGAGTGAAAACTGTAGGTGGACGCTGCGAAGTACTGGTTGAGCGAAGCGAAGCGGGCGGAATCCGATGCCGGTTCCGCCCACGTGCGCAGCCCGCTCAGGGCCAAAAGAAGTACGAGGAATTTGGGCAACTAAAAACCGGATTTGATGTAGTGGAAGCCCTCCTCTTGCTTGGTGACGATGTAGATGATTCCGGCCGGAACCTGGTGGACGCCCGGCAGCAGCTGGTCGGGGCCCACTTTGCGTTCCTTCATCGAAAACTGGCAGGCGTTAAAGACCACGCCGCGGGCGGCAAATCCAGCGAGTTTTTCAGCAACCCGAGACTTGTCGGTCAGCAGCATGCTCAGGCCGGGACCGTGGCAGACCACCTCAATTTGGGTGGTGGGACTGACCGAAAGCATGTTTCCGAGTTGCTTCATCAGCGCTTTTTGGGCCGTGGTGTCGGCCGTAGTGTGCTGAAATACAATGCGGTGCTCAGGCGTCTGCTGCGCCCAAGCCGCGGCGCTCAAAAGCACCAGCGCGAGGGTAGTAAGGATCTTTTTCATGGCCGAAAATTACCGGAACTCGTACGGAACTCCGGTGACTTGAGTCAGCAACGTCTGGGGCGCGTCCAGCACGACCGCGTTGCCGTGGGGCTTGGGCGAAACGGGCCCTTTGGCCTTGAGGTAGTTGCGCATCACGTCGTGCAGCGAAAACGGTTTGTTGGACGCATTTTGCACGCCTTTGATGCGGCACAGCATGTCCATCGGGTCGCCGTCGCGTTCGCACGCACTCAGGCGGTACACCTTGGCGGGATCCAGCGGTTTCTTGCCGATTTTGACCGACTGCACGCGCTGTCCTTTGGGGGCGAAGGCCTTGAATTCCACCTTCATGCCGTTGAACTTGATCACCCAGCCGCCAAAGCGCTCGCTGGCTTTTTCGGCAAACACATTGTGCAGTTCCTTTTCGAGCCAGGCCTTGATTTGGGCGCCGGTCGCTTCCGCAACCCGAACGGGGCTGTTCACCGGAAGCATGTCGTACAGGTATCCAGACGTAATCGGAATATTCCCCGTGGCGTCCGGCGTCGAGCGGGGCGGGCAGAAGCGGAATCCGTTGCTCAGTACTAAATCCACGTCGGGCATCTGCCAGCGCAGGGCGTCGGTAATCAGCGTGTCAATCGTGTTTTCAATCACAAAGTAGCGGTAGAGCGGAACCTTGGAATACCCAATCACCTCGTTGATCGAGGACGCAAACGGTGCCTCGTGGGCTTTCACAAGTCCGGCGACTTCGGCGTCGGCCGGGTACTTGGCGGCGGTGAGTTCCACCAGCTCGTAGGTGTCCTGAACGAGTTTTCCGTCGCGGAATTTGAGCTGAAGCTTGCCCACGAACGAACCGAACGCTCCGGGCTCGACCACCTTAGCATATTTGCACTGAATCGGAACGCGTACCCGCTCGTGCGTGTCGCCGCCCAAAACGTAGTCCACGCCCTCGGCCTCGGGAAGGTTGGCCAGGTTAATCTGCTGCGAAAGCCCCAGGTGCGCGATCACCATGACGGCGGCGCACTTTTCCTGGTTGCGCAGCACGTCGACGTAGTGCGCTAGATTCTCTTCGGGCTTCGTGTAGATGATGCCCTTGGAGTAGTTGGGCGATTGGCGGACCGGAACCAGGTGGTCCGTGTAACCCAGGAAGCCAATTTTGACGCCGCCCACATTCCACACGTGGTAGGCGGGGAACACGAGTTCGCCTTTTTTACCGTCGCCCAGGTCGTGGTACATGTTCGCGCAAACCTTGGGCGCGTGCAGCGAACCCAGCAGGTGCTGCATCATCTTTTTGTAGTAGACCACTTCCCAGTTGCCGGGCAGGTAGAGGTCGTAGTCGAGCGCGTTCAAAATCGGAACCATGGCCTCGCCCGTGGTCTTGACCGAGAGTTCGCTGCCCTGAAACATGTCGCCGGTGTCAATCAAAAAGCTGTGGGCGTGCTGGGCGCGCTCTTGCTTGAGGTAGGTCGCCAGGTGGGCATAACCGCCGGTTTGGCGGAACACGGACTTGCCGTCTTCCCAAAAAAGTTCGTCGTGCGGGTGGATCTGGCAGTGTACGTCCGTGGTCTGCAGAATGGTCACCTCGAGGTCGCCCACGGTGCCGTCGAAGTTGCCGGCCTTGGGCGCGGAATCGTCAGAGGCTTCAGCCGCCAACGAGGTAAGGGGATTCAGGGCGATAGCGCCCCCGAAGAGGCCTGCTTTTTTGAGGAATTCGCGGCGGTCTTGATTCATTTCTTGGGATTCATGGCGTCGTACTTGGCCTTGATGGGGCCAAACGGGCCGTACTTGTGTTCGGTTTCGCTAAATCCGTCGGCAAAGGGGCCAAACGGGTGGTCAAAAGGTTTTTTCGAAATGTCGGGCCAGTCTTGGCTGATGTCTTTTTTGGGGCGGGGCTGGCTGTTCACGTAGGCGGCCACATCCCAAGCTTCTTCGTCCGTAAGAATGGGCTCGTCGTGGCTGGCGCCCAAGGGCATGTTGTACTTGACGTAGGCCGCAAAGTTGCTCATGCGGTACAGGCCCGCGCCGTCGTTGTAGCTGAGCTTGCCCCACAGCGGCGGGTAGGTGAATTCGCTTCCACCTTCGACCCAAAGTCCTTGGCCGTCGGCTTGGTGGCAGCTTTGGCACTGCGCTTCGTACACCAGCTTGCCCTTGGCCGGGTCGATGGCTCGGTTGAGAAATGCCGGCTTTTTCAGGCCCACACCCTCGGGTTTTTCGCCCTTTGGAACGTCCTTGCCCAAAAAGTTGATGTACGCGACAATCGCGGCCATTTCGGCGGAATTGGTATCTAACGCCTTGCCGTTCAAGCTGCGTT
>JBEAQA010000051.1:0-5436 GCA_041164105.1 Bacteroidota bacterium
CCCACGCGTGCTTTGATCCGCGCGACCTTATTCAATTTTACCCAAGGGGCGGGCAGGAATTGCTTGGCCCCTTTACTCGTTTTGCGTGCGGCGATACCATGGAATGGTTCGAGGACCGAGGCGTCGAGCTCAAGGTCGAGGACGACGGCCGGGTGTTTCCCGTCACGGACCAGTCCGAAACCGTGATTGATTGCCTTCGCTCCATGGCCGAAGCCGCTGGTGTGGTTTGCCGCGCCAATTCGGGACTAAAGTCCCTAGCGCCTCGCCCGCAGGGCGGCTGGCTCCTGCAGCTCGAGCAGGGCGGGGACCTCGAGGCAGACCGCGTGCTTTTGGCCCCTGGCTCGAGCAAGAAGATTTGGGACATGCTCGAGGGGTTGGGGCACCGCATTATCGCGCCGGTTCCGTCCCTTTTTACGTTTACCGTTCGGGATCCTCGCTTGGCGGAACTTTCCGGTGTTTCCGTTCCCAATGCGCGCGTCACACTGCCGGTGGGCGGCTTTGAAACTGAAGGTCCGCTGCTTATCACGCACTGGGGCCTTAGCGGTCCTGCGGTCTTGAAGATGAGTGCGTTTGGTGCGCGCTGGATGGCCGATCAGGACCACCGTTTTTCGGTGTTTGTCAATTGGCTCCCGCAGTTTGATGCCGAAGAATTGCTCGAGGAGCTGAATGCACTCCGCAAGGATGCGGCTTTTCAGCGCAAGCGGGTTCTTTCGAACGCATTATTCGGAATTCCGCTCCGACTCTGGCGCAATTTGGGCACGTTTGCCCGGATTCCCGAGATCGCGAACTGGTCCGATTTATCCAAGCCGCAGCTTCGCCGTTGGGCTGAAATTTTGACGGAATCCTCGTTTTCGGTGACCGGCAAGGCCACGAACAAAGATGAATTTGTGACCGCCGGCGGAGTAGCGCTGGACGAGATTTCATTTACGACTATGGAGAGTCGCCTGCTTCCCGGACTTTATTTCGCGGGCGAAGTTCTTGATATCGATGCGCTTACTGGTGGGTTTAATTTTCAAGGGGCCTGGACAACCGGCTGGATCGCGGGCCATGCCATGGCAGGGTCGCCGATCTAAAAAAATTTGCACAAATCCGTTTTGCTAACTATATTAGCATACTAATTTTAGCAACATGGGACTCGCAGAACACCTAAAAAACCACCGCAAAGCCAAGGGATGGACTCAGGCGGAACTGGCCGAACGCCTGGGCATTAGCCGGGCACAGGTCGGTTCGTACGAAGAGGGTCGAGCGGAACCGAAGTTGGACACACTTAAGGCTATGGCGCAGTTGTTTGCGTGCTCCATTGACGCCTTGGTTTCGGGAACGTCGCGCTCCGAGCCAGAGTTGTCGGGCCAAAAGCTTCGAATTCTTACGGTAGCCGTGGATCCGGCCACGGGCAGTGAGCGTGTTACGGTGGTCCCGGTTAAGGCTGCTGCGGGCTACTTAGGGGGCTACGGCGACCTTGATTTTATCGAGGCCTTGCCGCAGTTTGCTTTGCCGCTGCCTGAGTTCGCCCCCGAAGAGACGCGTCGGGTGTTTCAAATTCACGGCGACAGTATGCTGCCGGTGGTTTCGGGGTCCTATGTGATTTCGAGCTACGTTCAGGACTGGCGAAGCATCAAGACCAACGAGCTTTACGTGTTTTTGACTCAAGAGCAGGGGGTGGTATTTAAGCGTGCGGTTAACCGCATTTCGGAATCGGGCTGCGTCGAGCTCGTATCAGACAACCCTATCTACGCACCGTACACGGTTCATGTGGACGAACTCATTGAAGTTTGGAAGGTTCAGGGCTTTATTCAGCTGGACCTCAACGCAAAGCCCAGTATGGATCAGGTTATTTTGGCCCGCCTCGAAAACCTGCAAAGTGAAGTTGTGGCGCTGCGCCAGTCGCTGAACCAGCACGTGGCCTGATGATTTATGGATCGGGTAGTGCTCCACATGGACCTCGACAGCTTCTTTGTGTCGGTAGAGCGCCTTATGGACCGTCGGCTCCATGGGGTGCCGGTTTTGGTTGGCGGCATTAGCGACCGAGGCGTGGTGGCCGCGTGCAGCTACGAAGCGCGCCAATCGGGCGTGCGTTCGGGCATGCCCATGCGCATGGCCCGCGAACTCTGTCCCGAAGCGGTAGTCGTGCGCGGAAACTCCATGGAGTACAGCAAGCATTCCAACGTAGTTACGGAGATCGTTCGCCAGGCAGTGCCGGTACTTGAAAAGGCCTCCATTGACGAGTTCTATGCGGACTTGAGCGGCATGGATCGCTTTTTTGGGACCTATCAGTTTGCGCAAGAGCTTCGAGATCAAATAATTCGCGAATCAGGACTCCCTATTTCGTTCGGGCTGTCTACGAGCAAGACGGTGGCTAAGGTGGCGACGGGCGAAGCAAAGCCAAACAACCACCGCCACGTTCCGCGGGGAATTGAGCGTCCGTTCATGGCGCCGCTGTCCGTTCGAAAAATCCCCATGGTGGGCGAAAAAACCTACCAAACCCTAAGGGTGCTGGGGGTTCAGCGAATAGCGACGCTCCAGGAGATGCCCTCGGAGTTGCTCTACCAAGTGCTGGGCAAGCCCGGCCTGGAGCTTTGGAACAAGGCGCAAGGCGTTGACGACCGACCCGTCAAGCCGGTGCACGAACGCAAGTCCATTTCTACGGAACGGACCTTTGAGCAGGATACGTTGGATGCCGTAAAGCTTCGCGGCATGCTGGCGGCTATGGTTGAGAATTTGGCCTTTCAGCTGCGGCGAGGGCATCGGTTGACAAGCAATGTGTCGGTGCGCATTCGGTATGCCGACTTTCAAACCGTATCCCGGCAGCGCCAAATTCCGTACACCGCGTCCGACCGTGTGCTGCTGGAGGTTTCTTCGGAGTTGTTTCGCCAGCTTCACGACCGGCGGCAGCGGGTTCGCCTGATTGGTGTTCGGTTCGCCGGACTCGTTGGGGGAGGGGAGCAGTTCGGCCTCTTTGAGCTGGACGACCGGGGGCACCGCTTGAGCGAGGCAATGGACCGAATTCGCCTTCAGTTCGGTGATCGTTCCGTAGTTCGGGCGTTTGGTATGGCGGCAAAAACGATCGGTCGATCCAATCCGTTTTCCGGAGATCCGCCACCGCTCTTGGCGTCCAGAAAGCAGTAAATTTGAACTATAGGATTTAACTATAATATTTTATAAAATAAACATAATCAGTTTTTTAATAACTAATAATTCAACAAAAGATTTAATTAATATGTGCGGCCGCTACGTTCAGGTTTCCAAACTTGAAGTGCTCGAAAAGCGCTTTGAAGCTCAGGTAACTCAGCCCGAATTGTGGCGTCCCAACGCCAACGTGGCGCCAGGGACCAAGGCTCCGATCATCACGTCCGACGCGCCCAAAGAAATTCAGTTTTACCAGTTTGGATTCCGCCCATCCTGGGGGACTGCGCAGATGATGTTTTTAAATGCCCGGGCCGAGGGCGACCACAACCCCGACAACGATCCCAACTACCGGGGGGCCAAGGGTATTATTCAGAAGCCGAGCTTCCGCAAGCCCATACGGAGCCAGCGGTGCTTGGTTTTGGCGGACGCCTTCATTGAGGGGCCCTTTGATCGAAAGCTGAGCGAGCCCTACGTCGTGTACCTCAAGGGCCGCGAGCGTCCCTTTGCGATGGCGGGAATTTGGGACACGTGGCTCGATCCGAGCACCCAGCGCGAGCTGTACTCCTTTGCCATTATTACTACGACCGCCAACGCGGTACTTCAGCGCATTCGCCACCCTCGGTCCCCGGTCATTTTGCCGCGGGAAGCCGAATCCGCGTGGCTTTCGCCCGACACGCCGTTGGCAGACATTACGGATTTACTGGCTCCGTGGGCTGACGACGCCATGAATGCCTACCCCATTAGTCCGGCGATTAAGCACCCCGCGGCTCAGGGGTTGGATTTGCTGCAGCCCATTGGTGAACGGGTGTTTCCCGAAGATGACCTTCGCTTGCGCGACGATATAGCACTTCAGGGGGCCAAACCTCGGTAGTTTTTGAGCGGTGCGCATTACCCACACGGCCATGAGCATGCGTTTTGGCCTGCATTCGCCCGAGCGCGTTCTGCAGTTTGCTGCGCAATGGGGAAGCGGAACGCGCCTCATTTTAGCAGAGGTTAACGGGGCGGGCGGTTGGCTTCCGGCGCTTCGGCAGTCGGAGGTTCCGCTGCAGCCCGCGGTGGATTGGCGCCAGGGCGGAATTCGCACGCTGCTGCTGCTCCCGCGGAGCATGGACGGCTACGCGTTCTTGATGGATTGGGTCAGCCGCATGCGCGGCGAACACCGTGCGGGGGATCCGTCCGACTGGCTGCAGGGACCGCTGCATCCGGACGTGGATGTCGTGTTTCCGGTTCAGCGGGCGCCAAAACGGCACTTAAGCGCCCAGGAATGGCTGGGGGTGAGTGATTTCGAGCAGCTCCGGGCGCAGCGGCACCCTCAGTCAGAGCGGGCCCTGGCATGGAAAACCTGCGCGTTTGCCCGGCCTGAAGATCCGGAGCTTCACCGGGTGCTTCGCGCCGTGGACCGGAACGGAACCTTAGCCAACCTGCCGCCCGAGGCGGTGCTCGAGGAGCGCGACCCCTGGTGGGAGCCCCTTGAGCGCACCCAGTCTCGCTTCGAACCGTGGATTTGGCGCCAGTCCGAGCGCTTTTTGGCCGAGCTCCCCGATTGGCGCTTTGACTCTTGGCGCGGAACCGGCAACCAAAACCAGTCCACCTACACGGGCCGGCCGGCTAAAGACCGCGCCCTGCTGCGCATGCTCTGCGAGGACGCCTTGCCGGACCGCTACCCGGGGCGTTCTCAGGATCCCGTGCTGCGTGCGCGGCTCGATAAGGAGTTGGACCTCATTCAGCAAAAGGACTTTGTGGCCTACTTTCTCTTGAACTGGGATATTGTCCGCTACGCGCAAAAGCAAAACTTCTTTTACGTAGGGCGGGGGAGTGGAGCCAATTCCATTGTGGCCTATCTGCTTAAAATTACGAATGTTGACCCCATTGAGTTAGATCTTTACTTTGAGCGTTTTATCAACCTGTACCGCAGCGCGCCTCCGGACTTTGACATTGACTTTTCGTGGCGGGACCGCCCCCGACTGACCGAGTACATTTTTACCCGTTTTCCGCACACCGCCTTGCTCGGAGCCGTAAGCACCTTCCAGCACCGCGCGGTGGTTCGCGAACTGGGCAAGGTTTGGGGGCTGCCCAAGTCCGACATTGACGAGCTCGCCGACGGAAAACTCCGCGACCGCGACGAAACCGCCCGGACGATACTGCGCTACGGCCAGCACCTTCACGGGCTGCCGAACCGCATGACGCTGCATTCCAGCGGAATTCTGATCGCCAACGCGCCATTGACCACCTGGGCAACGACGTTCATGCCGCCCAAGGGGTTTCCGACCGTGGACCTTGACATGCACACCGCAGAGGACGTGGGCCTGC
>JBEAQA010000052.1:0-4107 GCA_041164105.1 Bacteroidota bacterium
GGATGAAGCCCACGGTGTCGGTCAGCAGGAACGGCAGGTTGCCGATCACGACCTTGCGCACCGTGGTGTCGAGGGTCGCAAATAATTTGTTTTCGGCCAGCACCTCGCTCTTGCTCAGGGCATTCATGAGCGTGGACTTGCCCACGTTGGTGTAGCCGATCAGGGCGATGCGCACCAGGGCGCCGCGGTTGCCCCGCTGGGTGGCCATCTGGCGGTCGATAACCGTAAGTTTTTCTTTGAGGTGCGCAATCTTTTGCTTGATGATGCGGCGGTCGGTCTCGATTTGGGTTTCGCCCGGACCCCGCATGCCGATTCCGCCCTTTTGGCGCTCGAGGTGGGTCCACATGCGCGTCAGTCGGGGCAGGAGGTACTCGTACTGGGCCAGTTCGACTTGGGTGCGGGCGTAGGACGTTTGGGCGCGCGCCGCAAAAATGTCAAGGATCAGGTTGGTGCGGTCCATCACCTTACGCTCAAAGAGGCGCTCGATGTTTTTCAGCTGAGACGGCGTGAGTTCGTCGTCGAACACCACGAGGTCAATGTCTTCGGCGTCGAGGTATTCCTTGATTTCGTCCATTTTGCCGGAACCCAGAAACAGCGACGGGTCGGGCTTGTCGAGCTTTTGGGTGAACGTGGCCACCGTTTCGGCCCCGGCCGTTTCGGCCAAAAAGCGAAGCTCGTCCAGGTATTCCTGAACTTTTACTTCATCCTGCAAACGGGTAACGGCGCCAACGAGCACACAGCGCTCTGGCCCCTGGCGGGGTCGCCGATCAATCATGCCGCAAAGTTAGAACAATCGGTCCCAGGGCACGCGGCTGGCAATAAGTAAAAGTCCCAGTCCGACGTAGGCAATAACGGCCTGCTGCTTGCGGCGGTCGGCCTCGAGTTTTTTAAAGCGCGAACGGCCCACGGTCACGAGCGCAATTCCGACGAGGTTGATGCTGATGTGCTCGACGGCAAAGAAGCGGAGTCCGGCCGTGCGCATGACTTCGCCCGCGTTCTCGGTCAGCATGCCAAACCAGGGACCTGCGAAGTACAGACCCAAGCCGAGCAGGAGCTGAAGGTGGCCCACAATAAGCGTGGCGAGGGTCAGCCCGTTCAGTGCCTTGTTGGTGGGTTTGTTTTGCAGGCGGTTGATCAACGCGAGAACTACCGTGGTCAAGGCCGCGAGCAAAAAGAGGTAGGCCAAGCTGCGGTGGCTGTGGAGCAATCCAGTGTACACGTTAAATGCGGATTAAATGGGTGATTCCGTTTGTTACGCCAAAGTTAAGTCGCTAAATCGACCTCGAATGTTAAATTTCGACGGACCTTTGCAGCTATGAAGAAGACGCCGATTCGCAAGAGAGATATTTTAGAATACCACGAAGGCCACCGCCCCGGCAAGATCGAGGTGGTCCCCACGAAGCCGTCGAATTCGCAGCGTGACTTGAGTATTGCTTATTCGCCCGGAGTGGCCGAGCCCTGCCTTGACATTGCCGCCAACCCCGAAGACGCCTACCGCTACACCGCCAAGGGCAACCTGGTGGCCGTCATCAGTAACGGTACGGCGGTGCTGGGCCTCGGCGACATCGGCCCCTTGGCCTCGAAGCCCGTCATGGAAGGCAAAGGCGTTTTGTTCAAAATTTTTGCGGACATCGACGTGTTTGACCTCGAGCTCGACACCAAGGACCCGGACAAGTTCGTTGAAACGGTGAAAATCATGGCGCCCACCTTTGGCGGCGTCAACCTCGAAGACATTTCGGCGCCCGACTGCTTCTACATCGAGCAGCGCCTTCGCGAGGAACTGGATATTCCCATCATGCACGACGACCAGCACGGAACGGCCATTATCACCGGTGCCGCCCTGCTGAACGCCACCGAATTGGTGGGCAAGAAGCTCAGCGAGGTCCGCGTGGTGTTCAACGGGGCCGGTGCCTCAGCCATCAGCTGTGCCCGCCTGTACCTCGCGCTGGGCGTGACCCCCGAGAACTTGATCATGTGCGACTCGAAGGGCGTCATTCACGACGGCCGCGACGACCTGACCACCGAAAAGCTGGATTTCAAGCGCGCCACACCGCACCGCACGCTGGCCGACGCCTTGGTGGGCGCCGACGTATTCGTCGGGCTGTCGAAGGGCAACATCCTCAGCCCCGAAATGGTCAAGTCTATGGCGGCCAACCCGGTGGTTTTTGCGTTGGCGAATCCCGATCCCGAAATCAACTACGACGTGGCGATCAAGACCCGCAAGGACTTAATTATGGCCACCGGCCGCAGCGACAACCCCAACCAGGTGAACAACGTGCTGGGCTTTCCGTACATCTTTCGCGGAGCCTTGGACGTGCGCGCCACCAAGATCAACGAGGCGATGAAGCTGGCCGCAGTCAAGGCCATTGCGGACTTGGCCAAAGAGGCCGTGCCTGAGATCGTCAACTTGGCCTACGGAAGCCGCAACCTGTCGTTCGGTACGGACTACATTATTCCGAAGCCGTTTGATCCCCGACTGATTTATACCGTAGCGCCCGCCGTGGCCCGCGCGGCGATGGAATCGGGCGTAGCCAAAAAACCCATCACGAACTGGGACGCGTACGAAGAAGAGCTGCGCAGCCGCCTCGGTCGCGACGACAAGTTCATTCGCCTGGCGGTCGAAAAGGCGAAATCCGCCCCGAAGCGCGTGGTGTTCAACGAAGCGGACCACTACCGGGTGCTCAAAGCCGCGCAAATCGCGATGGAAGAGGGCATTTGCCAGCCGATCCTGCTCGGGGACGTGGCCAAAATCAAGGCCCTCAACGAAGAAAATAACCTTGGCTTGGACGACGTGCCGATGATCGACCCGCGCAGCAACCAAGCTCCGAATTTGGCGGACTACGCCGAGCTCTTTTACGCACTCCGCCAGCGCCGCGGCGTGGGCCGCGAAGAGGCCCGTCGCCTGATGCACAACCGGGACTACTACGGTCCGATGATGGTGCGCTGCGGGCATGCGGATGCCTACGTCACCGGCGCGACCGTGAAGTACACCCGCGCCGTGCGGCCGGTGATGGAAATCCTGGGACCCAAAAAGGGCGGCGCGACCGTAGCGGGCGTGTACGTCATGCTCACCAAGCAGGGCCCCAAGTTTTTTGCGGATACCACCATCAACCAGGATCCGACCGCGGACCGCGTAGCGCAGATTGTGTGCGAAGTGTCGAAGATGGTGCGCAAGATGAACATCCAGCCCCGAGTGGCTTTGCTCAGCTATTCGAACTTTGGATCGGGCGACGGCAAGACGCCGCGCAAGATGCGCGAGGCGTTGAGCTTGATTCGCGCCAAGGATCCCAGCCTCATCGTCGACGGCGAAATGCAGGCCAACTTTGCGGTGGACAACAGTCTATTGGCGGAGCAGTTTCCGTTCAGCGACCTGGTGGGTAAAGGCGCGAATGTGTTTGTGTTTCCGGGATTGTCGTCGGCCAATATTTCGTACAAGTTGCTGCAGTCGATGGCCGGTATGGAAGCCGTCGGCCCCTTGCTCGTCGGACTGGACTACCCGGCCCACGTGCTGCAGCTCGGATGCAGCGTCCGCGAAATCGTCAATACGACCGCGATGGCGGTTATTGACGCCCAGTCGCGCGAGGTAGCTGGCTAAAGCCAAACGCGGTCAGCACCGACAGGGCGGCCACGCCGTAGTACAGCGTGCTGTACCCAAAGTGTTCGATGACCCGGGTTCCGAGCAGCGGAGCCAGGATGTGGCCGAGCGCGTAGGTGGCGGCGTAGAGCCCGAGGTAGCGTCCGCGGGATTGGTCGCCAGCCCGCAGGGTGATCCACGAGATCATGAAGGGCATAGCGAGGATCTCAGACACGCTCAGCACGAGCATCGAGGCGTACAGCCCCGGAAGGCCCGTAGCCCAGTTTAAGCTGGCGAACGAAAGCGCCATGACCAAGACCCCGACCGCAATGGCGTGCCGTGGGGCGATGCGGTTGTGGGCCCAGTTGACAAAGACCATTTCGACGGCGACGATGAGCAGGCCGTTGAATCCCAGCAGCAGCCCAATTTGTTCTTCGCTGAGCTTAAAAACATCGCGGTAGTAAAGCGGCATCGTAGATACCAGCTGAAAAAAGGCAAGCGCGAACAGCAGAACTAAGGCCGAAAAGGCGAGG
>JBEAQA010000053.1:0-5107 GCA_041164105.1 Bacteroidota bacterium
CGCTGGTCGCCCCGAATACTAACCGCGCCCTCGTTGCGGGCCGTATTCAGTCCGCCCGCCAGCGGCAGTGCGGCCGACCAACCGTCCGCGGTCCGGCGGCTGGCTAAAATCACTTCGTCGCTTTGCTCGGAGCGCTGGCGCGCGGTAAAGTAGAGGGTGGAGTTGTCGCCTGAAATGCTCGGAAAGTAATTCATATCCAGCACATTGACCGAGTCCGAAAGCCGCGAAAAAGCGTAATCCTGAGGGCGCAGCAGGGCAACTTGGGCAAAACGGGCGGACGCACGAATTCGGTTGGCCTCTGCCCGTTGGGCCTCAGGAGTCTTGGGCAGATCTAAGTACGCGGAGGCCGCGGAATCCGCGTGGGCGTACCAACCTTGCGCCATGGCGTTGTGCATCCAACGGAACATGGACTGGCGCTCGGCCCCGGCTGCGGCACCGCGGACGAAGGCCGCACGGGCTTTTGCGGGATCCAAGGGTGCAAATGAGGAGTACGCCTCACCCAACCCTACCCAGGCTGCAGCATACTGCGGATTGGATTCCGTAAGTTTTTCAAGCAAAACGCGCGCCTTGGTCGTCTGCGGCGGTTGGGCCCGGAGCAGTTCCATGGCTTTTTGGAATCGCTGCACCTCGGACCGGGTTTGGCTCCATAAAACGGCCGGAAAACCGAGCAGCACCAGGATTAAAATCCGCCCAAACATAGGCTGCAAGGTACGCGCCGAAAACCTACCTTTGGCCTTTGGTCCGCCGACCCATGTCTGAAACGCAACTCGACCACGTACGCGACGTTTTTACGCGCTACCTCCAAGAACGGGGGCAACGAAAAACACCCGAACGCTACGCCATTCTTGGCGAAGTGTATGCGCAGGACGGCCACTTTGATGTCGAGACGCTCTACGCCAGCATGAAGGCCAAGAACTACCGCGTAAGTCGGGCCACGCTGTACAACACGATGGATCTGCTGCTCGAAAGCGGTCTAGTCCGTCGCCACCAGTTTGCCACCAACCAGGCCCACTACGAAAAATCCTACTTCAACCGCCAGCACGACCACCTGCTTTTGGTGGACAGCGGCGAAGTCAAAGAATTCTGCGATCCGCGAATTCAGCAAATCAAGGCCAGCATCGCCGACCTCTTCGGCGTCGAGGTGACGGGCCATCAGTTATACATCTACGCTAAATCCAAAAACCAACAATGAAGGGTGCTGATATACTCCTCGGCCTGCAATGGGGCGACGAAGGAAAAGGTAAAATTGTCGACGTTCTGACGCGCGACTACGACGTGGTTGCGCGCTTTCAGGGCGGCCCCAACGCCGGTCACACCCTTGAATTTGAGGGCATTAAGCACGTACTGCACACGATTCCGAGCGGAATTTTTCACGCAAAAGCGATCAATATCGTCGGGAACGGCGTGGTCATCGACCCCGTGATTTTCATGCGCGAAATTGACAAGTTGGCTCCGTTTGGCGTGCAGTGCAGCGACTGCTTGCGGATTTCGCGCAAGGCCCACTTGATTCTGCCTACGCACCGCTTGCTGGACGCCGCATCCGAAGCGGCCAAGGGCAAAAACAAAATTGGGTCCACGCTGAAAGGCATTGGCCCGACCTACATGGACAAGACCGGGCGCAACGGACTGCGCGTGGGCGACGTCGAGCTTCCGGACTTCATGGAACGCTACGAAGCACTCAAGGCCAAGCACTTGCAGATGATGGACGGGGCCGAGCACGCGTTTGACCTCGGTGCCGCTGAAGCCGAATGGCATGCGGCGATGGCGCGCCTCAAGGAGCTCCCGCTGGCCGACACGGACGTGCTCGTTCAAGAGGCCTACAAAGCCGGCAAGCGCATCTTGGCCGAAGGAGCGCAGGGCACGATGCTCGATGTGGACTTTGGTACGTACCCGTTCGTCACGTCGTCGACCACGACCGCCGCGGGCGCCTGCACGGGTCTTGGCTTGGCCCCCAACCGCATTGGCGAGGTCATCGGAATTTTCAAGGCCTACTGCACCCGCGTAGGCAGCGGCCCCTTCCCCACCGAGCTCGACAACGACTTGGGCGAAGAAATCCGCCAAAAAGGCCACGAATTTGGATCCACTACCGGGCGTCCGCGCCGTACGGGATGGCTGGACCTGGTTGCCCTGAAGTACGCCGTCGAAGTCAACGGCGTAACCCAGCTGATGATGATGAAGGCCGACGTGCTGAGCGGCCTCGAATCGCTGGATGTCTGTACCGCCTACCGCTACCGGGGCGAAGAAATATCCCACCTGCCCTACCGCCTGGACGCCAACCTGCTGGAGCCGGTGTACCAGTCCCTTCCGGGCTGGCACGAAGACTTGACGGGGGTTCGCAAATCCAGCGATTTGCCGGCGAGCCTTGAGTCCTACGTGCGCTTCATCGAAGAATTTACCGGGGTCCCCGTCGTGCTCGTTTCGGTGGGACCGGACCGGGAGCAAACACTATGGCGCCGCTAAAAGCGCTGGTGCTGAGCGTTGGGTGCATTGCAGGCCTCGCGGCCTCGGCCCAAAACATTCAGCTCAAGCGGGCTAAGTCGTTTACCGTAGAACAAAGTGGCGGCCGAAGCGTGACCAAGTTGCGCGGCAACGTCGTGCTTCAAAGCCCCGAAGGGGTGTTCACGTGCGACAGCGCGGACTGGTTCCGCAACGAATCGCGGTTTTTTGCCTACGCCAACGTGCGTTTTCAAGCCAAAGACGGAATGACCGTGCGCTCGCGCACCCTGGAGCACCTCAACGGCGAAAATTATTTTGCGGGCGGCGTGACCGTGGTGGACGGCGACCAACGCCTTGAGACGGCGAGTTTGCGCTACAGCACGCAAAGCCGCAAAGGGCAGTTCAGCCAGCCGGCCAAGGTGACCACGCGGGACGGGCGATTGACGTGCCGTCGGGGGGAATTTTCGGGCGCCACCTACCGCTTTCTTGGTTCGGTGCACTGGTTGGGTTCCGAAGAGCGCGTGCACAGCGAAGTCATGGAGTACGATGCGGACGCGCGCACTGCGCGTTTTCCCCAGGGCGGAACTGCCGTGACCGACGGGGATTCCGTCGCCTTTGGACAGGGACGTGCCCAACTTCAAGGCAATCGCTACCTGCAGTTGCGTGGCGGGGTTCAGGGCTGGGGTTCCGCGCGAAGTTTTACCGCGGAGCAACTCGAACGCTGGACGGATTTGGACCGGACCCAGTGGACTGGATCCGCCCACCTGACCGATTGGGAAAAAGACAGTACTGAAATTTGGGCCGAAGTGCTCACGATTACGCCCGACAGTTTGACCGCCCGGGACCAAGCGGCCGTGCGCATGCCGTCGTGGAGCGGCAAGGCCGAAATGTGGCGCGGGCACCGCACGGATTCCGTCTACGTGCTCGAAGGGAATCCGGTGATTTGGAGCGGCCCCTACCAAATTTTGGCCGAATACTTTACGCTGATGCAGCGCGGTCCGGGCGACAGCCTTTGGGCCCAAGGAGGCGTGCACCTTGGCGAAGAAGCGGATTCCGCCGGGCGCAGCAACCAGATGGCCGCCGAAGCCCTTCAGGCCCAGCTGCGCGGCCGGCACGTGGCGCGCATGGAGCTGGAAACCAACGCCCAGGCCCTGTACTACCCGGGATCCACGGGCGACGGGCCGGTCAGTCGGATGAAGTCCGCCCGGATCGTGCTTCGCTTCGCCGACGACGGCACGGTCGACACCGTCGAATTTTTGCCGAGCTCGAACGGAAGCACCGCCCGCGAAGACGCACCGAGCTACCTGCCGGGTTATTTGGACCGCTGGGGCGAGCGCCCTTCGAGCACCGACGCAATGTCGGGCCGAAAGTAGTTGGGGCCCTTCATGACTTTGCCGTCTTCGCGGTAAAGCGGTTGGCCGTCCGGGCCCAATTTGCTTAAGTTGCTTTGGTGGATTTCGCGGAACACGTCTTCGATGAGGTGCTGCAGCCCGTGCGTGAGAATGGTTCCGCACAAAATGTACAGTTGATCGCCGAGGGCGTCGGCCACTTCCACCACGTTGCCGGCTTCGGCGGCCTCGAGGTATTCGTCGTTTTCTTCGGCCATCAGGCGGTGGCGAAGCGCGATTAACTCGGCGCTGGGCGCGGCCACCGGACGGTCAGCCATCGGAACGCGGTAGGTGCGGTGAAATTCCGCCACCGAATCAAGGGACTCCTTCATTTCGCTGTATTTTTGGGGAAATTACGCCATGGAAGTTATCGGAACCGGACACTGGATTTTTGCCGCATTTTTTGCGGTAAGCTTTATCGCCTACCTCGTCTGGAGTTACCGTTCCGATCGATCTACCCACGAAACGCACTACCGCGGTGCATACCGCTACCTTTTAGGTATTTTTGTGCTGCTGATGGTCATTTATATTTTTAAACGAGTTCTTTAACCCATGCGCTTTACCGCCCTTATTGCCCTTGCTGGCGCCGCCGCCACCCGCTTTTTGCTGATTCCCAACGGTTCGGCGGTCCTTGCGGCCAACACCTTAAGCGGAACCTGGTTCCGCAAACCCTGGATGCAAATGCTGCTGCCGCTGGCCGTGCTCTTCGCATCCGATTTGGTGCTGAACAATACCGTGTACGCGGCCTACCACGACGGCTTTGCGTGGGGTTTTGCCGACAGCCTCGGAATCTACGCCGCCCACCTAGCCGTGCTGGCGTACGCGCAGCTGGTCAAGCCCAAAGCAGAAGGACTGGCGTGGATCGGTCACAGTGCCGCCAGCAACGTGATTTTCTTTGCGCTGAGCAACGCAGCCGTGTGGTACGTGGGTAACGGATTGGGCCTGGGCGCCACCTACGTTGCGGCCCTGCCCTTCTTGGGTATTTCGTTCGGAGCCACCACCCTGTGGGGCTACGCGCTGGGTTTTGCCTTGCAGCGTGCCGAGCGTCCGGTGAACGCTTAAACGTACTCGAAGCCATAAAAAAACCGGGCCTCAAGGGGTCCGGTTTTTTTTGTAGCCTTCAGATCGACCTCAAGGCATCCAGAGGGCCGCCGTGGGAACAATTCCCGCGGGCATGCTGGCGTCCAACTGTCCGCCGGGGCGGTAGCGGCGGACTTCGCCGGGCTGCTGAAAATCCTTAGCGTCCAGCACGTACAGGTTGCGGGTCGCGGGATCGGCATAGA